>DATHCS010000001.1:0-4615 GCA_035319405.1 Candidatus Dormiibacterota bacterium
AGAATGCCCGCGCCGCCTCGAGCAGGCCGGTCAGGCCGCGCAGGGCCGGCAGCGGCACGGTCGTGACGTACTCACCCTGCTCGAAGTAGGCCGCGTGCGAGCCCGCCCCGGCGTGGATCACGGGATGGTCGCCGACCTTGACCAGGGCCGGATCGTCCCAGCGACGGCGCAGGTCGTCGCCGTGGTAGTCATGGGCGGCGCAGCCGAACCAGATGGGCTGCGGTCCGTCGGGCGCATCGTCGAGGTAGACGAAGGCCTGCTCCAGGTCCGCCTCGTGGTCGTTGGCGCCGCTGAACGTGGAGCGCCAGTCGTTCATGAAGTAGAAGTACATGTAGTGGAGCACGATCCAGCCGCCGCCGCGCACGACGCGACCGTGGTAGACGTGGCGCGGATCGCGCTCGCGGGCCTGCTCGTACTTGATCGAGGCGCCCGCCGCCGTCCCGCCCGGCACCGAGCCGCGGACCAGCAGCGAGGTCGTGAAGCCGGCGTCGACGAGGCGCGCGAAGAGCCCGACCCGGGCGAGGCGGGCCGAGGCATGGAACTGGGGCCGGTTGGGCCGGCGTGACCAGCGCGCCAGGTCGGGGCCGCCGAGCGGTCGCTGCACGAGGCGCAGCGACAGCGTCTCGTCCGGCGGCGGGGTGAACTCCGCCAGGCGGTCGGTGGTCAGCTCGCCGTACGGCACCAACAGCCGCCGCTCCCGCTCCGAGCGGCCGACCCACAGGTCGCATTCGGCGATGTAGGGCTCGACGGCGGTGGGGAAGAAGAGCTCACCCTGCGTGTAGCGGAGGATGGGCTCGTACGCCCGGAGCAGCTCGAGGTCGTTCATGAGCCCTGTATCGGGGTGGCCGGACGGCGCTGGAAGATCGCACGCACCTCGCGCTGGTTGAGGTAGAAGGCGGCGATCGTCCAGACCAGCAGGCGGATCGGGCTGAAGGAGCCGCCCCAGTACATCAGCAGCTGGAAGGCGAGTGCGCAACCCACCACCAGCATCGTCAGCACCCAGCCCCAGGGCCGCAGCAGCCACAGGCCGAGCGCGCCGATCACCCCCGCGGCCCCGAGGGCCAGCAGGAACGGCAGGACCCAGGGCACGTCGCCCACGAGGGCCAACGCATTGCCCATCTGCGCCGGGGCGAAGCCGGCCAGGCCCGCCAGCGACCAGGCCACGTTGAAGGTAGTGAGCAGGGCCAGCACCGCGACGCCGAACGGCCGGCGGGGACGCATCTGCGGATCGGATCCGGGCGGTCCAGCCATCACCGACCGATTGTAGGGGCGGTGCCGGGGCGCGAAAGGGCCGGCTGGCACCCCGGCACTCGGTCAGTCGTCGGCGACATGCAGCTCCATGAGCCGGCCGGCGCCGGGCCGGTAGGTGAAGGGCCCCTGCGGCACGCGGCTGTCGAGCTCCAGCGCACCCGAGTCGACGAGGCGCCAGATCTCCTCGAAGGGGCGCCGGCCGGGCACCCACTTCTCGAGCACCATCATCCCGTGGCCGGGCAGGATGGTCATCGCCAGCGGCCGCGGGTCGTCGGGGTGGCGGAGGGTCTGCGAGGCGGCGAAGGCACGCGTCACCGCGTGGGCCTGGGCCTGCGAGGCGCACGCGACGAGGTAGTGGAAGTACTCGGGCTCGAGGGGTACGTACTCCACGAGATCGCGGTCGAAACGCCGCACGCCCCGATGGGCATGCAGCTTGGAGCGCGCAGCGGGCACCGGGCGCGTGATGCCCCAGGACGCCTCGAGGCCGCGACGGGGATGCGGGCCGTCGACCTCCAGCATCTCCACCGCCTCCGAGGACGGCGGCGCGTAGGGTCGACCCTCCACGCTCCGGGCGAGCGTGCCAGAGCCATCCGGCCGGATGCCCGACACCACCGCCAGGTCGGCCTCGCTGAGATGCCCCTTGTCGATCGGTCGCGCGCTGCCCGTGACGGTCACGAGCAGCGCATCCAGGTCCGGTTCCCAGGTCCCGAAGCAGCCTTCGCTGTACTGGCTGGCGACCGCATCCGTGATGGCCGGCACCGGCACCAGACGGGCGATGCGGACGGGTTCGGTGAAGACGTCCCGGCGGCCAAGCTCCCGGCTCGCGGCGAGCATGTCCGCCGGGCCCCTGAGGCCCTGCCAGGTGGCGGCCGGGATGGATCCCGGCAGCAGCTCGTGATGCACCGCCTCGTCAGTGCCCACGATGGTGGCGATGCGCGTCGCCAGCTCGGCGTAGAAGTCGGCCTCGTCGCGGCACTCGACCCTTGGATGGGCCCCCACCAGGTCGAAGAGGTAGGCAGACTCGGGTCGATCCTCCCCCACGACGAGCGCGATACGGATGTACTTGGTCTCGGCCTGCACGAGGCGCTCGAGCGCCATCAGGGGGCCCCCGCGACGACCCTGCTCGTAGAGCACCTCGGCGCCCGTCGCCGCCAGCCCGGGGAAGTCGAACGCGTCGCGTCGCGCCGAGGGCTCCGCCAGGGCGCGCTCCAGCCGCGACAGCCGCTCGGCGAGCGCGTTCGGCGCGGCGTGGACCAGGGCGAACACCGCCGGCTGGCGGGCGAGGTGGAAGCGCGCCCGCCCGGTGAAGAGCAGCGACGAGCGCCAGGAGCACGGCTCGCCGAACGGCGCGTCCCCGATGAGCAGGTCCGTCGTGTCGTCTGGCCGCTCCTGCCAGGCGTGTCCCGCAAGGCGGAAGGCCTCGGCCAACCGCTCCCCGAACTCGCGCAGCACGGCATCCCGCTCACCGGGCACGTAGGCCACGCGAAGCGGGCGCAGCCAGGCCGGGGGCGGCGGGCGACGGGCGTTGACCGAGGCCCTCACGGCTCGGGGTCCTCGAGCGTCGCGCCCGCGGCAAGCGGATCGGCCCGACCGGGCGCCTCGCCGGTCTCGAGCCAGCCCTCGAGCCGGAAGCGGCGCACGCCCCAATCGGCCAGTCGCGGCGAGACGGCCGCGGCGTAGTAGATGGCGCTTGCACGCCGCGGCAGCATCACCTCGGCCTGCCGGCGCCGCACGGCGCGCACGATCGCCTCCGCCACGTCCGACGGCGGGATCGGCTTCGAGATCGGGTGGAAGCGCACGCCCTCGATGAAGGCGGTGGCCACGCGGCCGGGCATGACCGTGGTCACCGCGATGCCGTGCGGCCGGAGCTCCTGACGAGCGACGTCGGCGAAGCCGGTGAGGGCCCACTTGGCCACCGCGTACGGCGACTCGTACGGCAGCCCCTTGCGGCTGATGAGCGAGCTGACGAAGACGAGGTGGCCGCGACCCTGCGCGAGGAGGTGCGGGAGCGCGGCCAGGGCAGGGCGCACGGCGCCGTAGAAGTTCACCTGGAGCGATCGTTCCAGGTCGGCCGTGGTGAGCTCCGGCAGCGGCGCGCGTACGTAAGCGCCCGCGCTCGAGACGAGGACGTCGAGGCGGCCGAAGCGCGCCATCGTGCGGTCCACCAGCCGGCCGACTGAGCCCTCGTCGGTGACGTCGGTGGGCACCATCATGGCGGTCGCCCCGAGCCGCTCCAGCTCCGCCTGCAGCTCGCTCAAGGCGTGGCCCCGCCGCGCGGCCCCGACCACGTGCGACCCGGCCGCCGCGAAGGCGATCGCCGTCGCCCGACCGATGCCGCTCGACGCGCCGGTCACCACGACGACCCGGTCGCGCACCAGCTCACGGGGATCGGGATCGGCCTGCCGAGGCGCCGCCGCGCTCATCGCGGCATCATCGGCCGGCCGCGGCCGCCGGTCAACCGACGGGCGGGCCGAGGGCGTGCGGCTCGACCGTGCGGCCCGGGGCGACCCGCGATCGTGACGAACGACCCGTTCCCGACGGGTCTCGCGACCGGCACTCCGCCGGCCGGCCGTCGCTACCGTGGACCGTGCGAATCACGCCCCCTGAGCGTGTTCTTCATTGTGAGCGTGTACGTGCCCGCGATCGAGTCGGAGTCGGACCGCTACGCCGCCGCCTACGAGGCGAACTGGAGCGACGTGTTCCGTTTCGCGCTGGCCTGGACGAACGACTGGGCCGCCGCCGAAGACCTGGCCCAGGATGCATTCCTGCGGCTCTGGCAGCATCGGCGGAGCCTTGACTGGCAGCGTCCGCTGCTGCCCTGGCTGCTCGTCACCACGCGGCGCCTGGCGACCGACCGCTTTCGCGCCCTGCGGCGTCGCCTCCTGGTGACGCCGCACCAGGAACCGCTCGACGAGGCGGCGCGCGATCGCTGGCTCGATGTCCAGGCGGCCCTGGGCACGCTCACCCCACTCGAGCGGTCAGCGCTCGTGCTGACCGCCCTCGAAGGTTGGAGCTACGCGGAGGCGGCCGAGGCGCTCGGCGGTTCGGCCGCCTCGCTGCGCGCCGCGGTCAGCCGTGCGCGCGACAAGCTGGAGGCCTCGTGATGGACCGTTCGCGCAGCGACCGGGTCCTGGAGGAATGGGACATGCTCAGCAACGATGCACCGCGGCCGCCGCTGCCGCCTCGCGACGATCGATCCGGGCCGCCGCTCCTCGTGGCGGCCATCACGCTGGCAGCGGTGGTCATCGTGGCCGTCGCCGCCGGCGCGATCTGGATCAGCCGACCGAGTGATGGGACCGGTCAGAGCGCCAGCCCGACCGGCAGCACGGCCGTGGTGAGCCCGACCGCCTCGCCATCGGCCACC
>DATHCS010000002.1:0-3025 GCA_035319405.1 Candidatus Dormiibacterota bacterium
AACAAAGCTTAATCGTCCTAGTGGCATAGAAACGCCCTCTGGCGGCAAGAGCACTCTTCGGTCGGCCGTATGAACGGCGAAGGCACGGCACGGCTACAGACGGGCGCTCGCACCGCGCGACGCGAGCGCGGGCACGCGACGAACGCGGGACGCAAGCGGCAGACACCATGGCGGACGCAAGACCGGACCGATGAGGAGGACGCCCTCCCAGATCGCCCTCGGGCTCGAAGGGCCCCCGCCCCATCGCCGACCGCCGCGCAAGCGTCACTGGTTGCGGTACGTCGTCGCGGGCCTGCTGATCGCCCTCGTGGTCTTCGTCGTCGGCCTCACGGGGACCGTCGTGGCGATGACCCGTGGCTTGCCCTCGCTCTCCTCCCTCGAGAAGAAGCCGCTCGGCCGGACGACGTTCGTCTACGACCGTGACGGTCGCCTGATAGCCCAGCTCCACGGGGCGACCAACCGCGTCCCCGTGGCCAGCGGCCGGATCCCGACCGCCCTCAAGGACGCCACGGTAGCGATCGAGGACAAGCGCTTCTACCAGGATCACGGTGTGGACTTCCGGGCCATCGCCCGAGCGGTGGTCGCCGACCTGGTGGCCGGCCGTGTGGTGCAGGGCGCCTCGACGATCACCGAGCAGTACATCAAGAACGCCTACCTCGGCGATCAGCAGACGCTCCAGCGCAAGATCCGCGAGGCGTGGCTCGCCTGGCAGCTCGCGGGGAAATGGAGCAAGGACCGCATCCTGACGGCCTACCTCAACACCGTCTACTACGGTCAGGGCGCGTACGGCGTACAGGCCGCCGCCGAGACCTTCTTCCACAGGCCGGCCTCGCGCCTCAGCCTCGCGCAATCCGCGTTGCTGGCGGGCCTGCCTCGCGACCCGACCGGCTACTCGCCGATCTTCGACCCAGCCGATGCCCTCTCCCGCCGCAACCTGGTCCTGCAGCAGATGCAGCAGCAGGGCTACATCACTGCCCGCCAGGTGCGCCACGCGGAGCACGCCCGGTTGCGCGTCTACCGCACGGCGCCGTCGACCCAGAACGCGACCGCCGACTACTTCGTGGAGTATGTGACGCAGCAGCTCGTGCAGCGCTACGGCGCAAGCCGCGTCTACGAGGGCGGTCTGCGCGTGTACACGACCCTCGACCTCGGCTGGCAGCGGGCCGCGATCGACGCCGTCCGGAGCACGTTGAACCAGCCCGGCGATCCCGCCTCGGCCGTGGTCACGATCGACCCGAAGACGGGCTTCATCCGGGCCATGGTCGGCGGTCTCGACTACAAGCGCCAGCAGTTCAACCTGGCCTACCAGGCACGCCGCCAGCCGGGCTCGGCGATGAAGCCGTTCGTGCTGGCCGCCGCGATCGAGCAGGGTGCCGATCCTGCGACCACGTTCTACGACTCGCACCCGCTGCACATCACCTTCCCGAACGGCGCTCCGCCCTGGGACGTGACCACCTTCGACGGGACCGCGTACGGTCCGAGCAACCTGGTGCAGGCCACGGTACGCTCAGACAACACGGTCTACGCCCAGCTCGCGCTCGACGTCGGCCCGAAGAACATCGTGCGCGTCGCCCACAGGATGGGCATCACGACGCCGCTGAAGGCGGTCCCTTCGATCGCGCTGGGCAGTCAGGTGGTGAACCCGCTCGAGATGGCGACCGCCTACGCGACCTTCGCCGACCTCGGGGTGCGTCACGCCCCGCTCGCCATCACGAGAGTCGTGGCAGACGGACACGTCGACTACACCGCGCGGCCCAAGGGCACGAGAGTGATCCCCGCCGGGGTCGCCTACGTGGTCGACAAGATCCTCGAGCAGAACGTGCAGGTGGGGACCGGCGTCGCGGCTCAGCTGCCGGGCCGCCCGGTGGCCGGCAAGACCGGCACGACGTCGAACTTCGTCGACGCCTGGTTCTGCGGTTTCACCCCGAACCTCACGAGCATCGTCTGGGTCGGGTACCCCCAGAACGAGACCACGTCCATGTACGCCGTGCACGGCATCCAGGTGGTGGGCGGCTCGTTCCCGGCCATCATCTGGCATGCCTACATGGCCACCGCCCTGAACGGCCTGCCGGCGATCGACTTCACGCAACCTGCCGTGATGCCCACCTACAAGCCGTGGCACGGCAAGTACGCCATCGGCGGGCCCCTTGCGCCAAGCATCGTTCCATCCCAGACGCCCGCACCACTGCCCGCGGCCACGCCAACGGCGCCACAGTCCACGCCGAAGGCCGCCAACCCGCCTCCCGCAAACGGCAACGGGAATGGAAACGGCAACGGAGCCGGCAACGGGAACGGGAACGGCCAAGGGTGAGGAATCGCCCGCGGGCGTCATCCTGGGGCGTCGCCGCCAACCCCCACCATCCCTCGGCAGCCGCCTTGACCGTCCGGTAACGCCGATGTGCCGTTCGCCGTTGTCGGGGGTATGCTGAGCCGCAAACGGAGCAGGGGGTGCGGTATGAGGACATGGTTGGGCCGGCTGATCAGCGGACTGGTCGGGGCCATCGTCGCCGTCGTTGTCACGGTGGTCGCGATCATCGCGTTCGTCGCCGTGATCCTCGCGGCATTCGCCGCTCTGGTGGCGGTGATCGGCGGCATCCTCGCCTGGTTCAAGCGTGAGACCTGGACCAAGCCCGCCTACCGCTGGGCCCGCGACAAGAGCGGCCAGTGGCGCTACACGCCCTGGAGCCCGGCCGACACCAACCCGGGCGACGCGGTCGTCGAGCCGATCACGGGCGAGAAGATCGCGAGCTGATGCGCCGCCTCGACGCCGTCACCGGCGTCGGGGCGCCGACCAGGCTGGTCCGACGGGCGATGAGCGACCTCGCCGCCTGCGTGCACGCCAAGCCCATTGTGGTGCGCGCAGGCGGCGAGGTCGCTTCCGGGGCCGCCCGGCCCCGCTGCCCCGCCCGGCTCCGGTAGTCCTCGGTCCGTCATGTGGGTCATCGTCCACACGTGCGCCGGGCTCGCCATCGCGTCGCTCGTTCAGCGCCCATTCTGGCAGGTCGCGCTGCTGGTCCTCGTTTCG
>DATHCS010000003.1:0-3475 GCA_035319405.1 Candidatus Dormiibacterota bacterium
GGACCCACCTGCGGCGCGCGGCAGACCGAGCAGCGCACCATGAAGCGGCTCTGCTCGCTCGTTCGCTCGACCTGCTGGCCGGTCCGGGCCCGGCCGAGCTGCGCCTGGGCAACCTCCTGGCGCTCCTCGCGCAGGTGGCTGGAGCGGAGCGTGCTGCGGTGCTGGCCGAGGCCGAGGGTCGGCGGATCGCGGTCGGCATCGCACCGCACGAGGATCCCGAGCCCGCCGAGGCACTCGCCGCCTGGCTCGACGCCAACGCACCCCGTTCGCGCTCGGCGCGAGCCGCCGCCGGACCGGCCAGCGTGGCACGCATCGTCACGGTGTCGATCGGAGAGCGACGCGAGGCACGATCGTGGCCGGACGATGCCGCCAGGGCAGCCAAGGGCACCCGGCCGGTGCGTGACCGCCGCGCACCGTCGCACGAGCGGAGTGCCAGGCGACGTCCGGCGGTGCCCTGGCTGTGCACCGTCCCCGAGAGCGGCGGCACGGTCCTGGGCTTCCACTTCCGCACGGCGCGAGCGGCGCGGGATGCCGCGGATCGCCTTCCGCCGGCCCTGGCGCGTCACGCGGCGGTCGCGCTCGCCCTTGTCACTGCCCAGCTGCTGGAGGAGCGCGAGCTGGAGCTCCTGCGCGCCCACGAGACGCAGCGCCAGCGCTTCGTGAGCACGATCGCCCACGAGCTGCGCACGCCCCTGACGTCGCTGGCGGGCTACCTCGAGCTGATCATCGGCGACCGCGTCCCGGATCCGGTCGACCGGCGCGAGTTCCTGGTCCGCAGCCGCGGTCTGGTCGAGATGATGGGAGCGCTGGTGGCTGACCTGCTCGAGATGAGCCGCCTCGAATCGGGCAACCTCGAGCTCGACGTCGCACCGTTCTCCGGGGCGGAGGCCGCCCAGGCGGTCATCACGGCCCTCCATCCTCAGGCCCTCTCGGCCGGCGTCGCGCTGGAGGGGCGCCTGCCGTCCCGACTGCGGACCGTGCTGGCGGACCGTCGGCGGGTGGTGCAGATCCTGACCAACGTGATCGGCAACGCGGTCAAGTTCACGCCGCCTGGCGGCCACGTCTCCGTTGGCCTCGAGTTCGTGGGGTCGGTTGCCATCTTCATCGTGCGCGATGACGGTCCGGGCATCCCCGCCGTGGAGGTCGATCGAATCTTCGAGCGCTTCTACCGCGCGAGTGCGGCCGGCTCGGTGAGCGGCACGGGCCTCGGCCTGAGCATCGCGCGCGACCTTGCCCGGGCGATGGGCGGCGACGTCGGGGCGGTCAGCGACGAGGGGGCGGGAGCGACCTTCCTGGTGGCCCTGCCCACCACGGCCGCGATCGCCGACGGGGAGGTCGACGCGCAGCTCGAGGACGCGCGGCGTGGCGAGGCGGCGCGACGGCTGCAGGATGCACGCACGGCCCGCGCGCTGCGCCAGCGCGGTCGCGAGGCGACGACCATTCCCGCCTGAACGCCGGGGCACGACTCTCGGTGGCCCCCGCCGACGCGAGGCGGTGAGGCGGCCGTGAGGACCGATCGTCCACATCGCGCCGGACGGCCTGCCCAGTTATCCACCACCCACGGCTGCGGACGACGACTGGTGGATAAGCCCGTTGACGCCGCCCCGCCGCCGCGACCAGACTCTGCGCCCTGCACCACCGCGCCCCGGGACGCCCGGCGCGGGAGTGGCCGAGTACGGTAACGTGGCCCGCGAGGCGGTCGGGGAGATCCGGCCGGCGGACCGGACGGACTGCGGAAGACGGAAAGGTCCGAGGTGCGACGAACGTCCCGCGGTCGGGAGCGGCCCGGGTCGCAGCCTGTGGAGCGGTCGCATGAGGAGCGCCGTTCCGCGGCGGGCCCGCCGCTCCCGACGCGTGTCCGGGCCGCTCGATGAGCGGTTCGGCCGCCCAGGGACGTCCCCCGCTGCCGGACGATCCGGCCTTGCTGCCCCCCCTTGGCCGGGACTTCGACGCCGCGGTCGCTCGCGCGGCTGACGTCTGTGGCGTCGAACTGGGGCCAGGCCAGCGGGCGGCCATCGAGGCCCACGCCCGGTTGCTCGTGGCGTGGAACGCCCATCTGAACCTGACCGCCTTGCGCACGCCCCGCCAGATCGCCGTGGGGCACGTGGCTGACAGCCTCACGGCGGTGCCGGTGCTGGGACGCCTCGCCGGGAAGGGGGCGGCGCTCGTCGATCTCGGCAGCGGTGGCGGCTACCCAGGGATCGCGCTGGCGGCGGCGTGGCCCTGGCGTCGCGTCGACCTCGTCGAATCGGTGGGCAAGAAGGCGCGATTCCTGGCCGTCGCCGGGCGTGCTGTCGTCGATGCCCTGGGCGCTGCGAACGAGCCGGCCCCCGCCATCGCCGTCCGTGGAGTCCGGGCCGAGGCCCTGGGGCACGACCCCTCCGAACGCGCCTCCTGGGACGTGGTCACGGCACGTGCACTGGGCTCCCTGGCCGAAGTCGTGGAGCTCGGCCTGCCGTTGCTTCGGACGGGCGGCCTGCTGATCGCCTGGAAGCAGGACCGGCCGAGCACGAGCGGGCTGGCCAGCGAGCTCGCGGAGGCGGACCCGATCGTCGTGGCGGCGGGCGGCGCGTGGCCGACCGTCGAGCGCGCGCTGGGGGACACCGCGCCTGCGGAGCTGGCCGAACTGACCGACCATCGGCTGGTCGTTGTCCGCAAGGTCCGGGAGACGCCGGCACGCTTCCCGCGCTCGCCGAGCGAACGGCGCCGCCTGCTACGCTGACGCGGTGCGGATCGCCGTCCTCTCGGACATCCACGGCAACCTGCCCGCCCTCGAAGCCGTCCTCCAGGCCCTCGCCCCGTTCGACGCCGTGTGGCATCTCGGCGACGTCGTGGGCTACGGGCCGCAGCCCAACGAGGTCATCGCCCGCCTGGCGCGCGAGAACGCCATCGGCGTGTGCGGCAACCACGAGGCCGCGGCTCTCGGGCGCATCGACACGGCATGGTTCAACGAGGACGCCCGGGCCGCCATCGAGTGGACCGCGGCCCGCCTGGAACCCGCCGCACGGGACTGGCTGGCGGCCCTGCCCGAACGGCGTCAGGAGGGCGACTTCACGCTCGTGCACGGCAGCCCTCGCGACCCCACCTGGGAGTACCTCGCCTCGGTGCCCGTGGCTCGCGCCTCCTTCGCGGCCCTGACCACGCCGCACGCCTTCGTCGGCCACACGCACGACCCGCGCGTCTTCCGCGAGGAGGACGGCCTGGTGGAGACGCTCGGCCCGGGCGACGGCTCGGAGCTGGAGCTCGACCATCGGCGGGTGCTGCTCAACCCGGGCAGCGTCGGCCAGCCGCGCGACGGCGATCCCCGCGCGGCGGCCATGACCTTCGACACGGAACGCCGCCTGGTGGCCTGGCAGCGCCTGAGCTACCCCATCGCCGCGACACAGGCCCTGATGCGCCAGGCCGGCCTGCCCCGACGGCTCGTCGACCGCCTCGACTACGGCCTGTGAGCAGCGAGCCCGCGGACCCCGAGCGG
>DATHCS010000004.1:0-2012 GCA_035319405.1 Candidatus Dormiibacterota bacterium
TTCTTGGCCGCCTCCTGGGCCTGGGCCACCCAGGCCGTGAAGTCCGCCGGGGCGAGCGCGCGCACGCTGAAGCGCATGTCCGCGTGGCCGATCCCGCAGAGCTCGGCGCACTGGCCCGTGTAGGTGCCGGCATTGGTGATCGTGATGTCGAACTCGTTGTCGACGCCGGGGATGACGTCCCGCTTGAAGAAGAAGGCCGGCACGTAGAAGGAGTGGATCACGTCGTTCGAGTGGAGCCGGATGTGGACCACGGTGTTCGTCGGGAGCACCATCTCCGGCCCCGTCTTGCCCTGCCCGGTGAAGCTCAGGCCCTGGTCCTTGTAGTCGAACGTCCACTGCCATTGGAAGCCCGTCACGTCGACGGTCAGGCCGGGATTGGCCGAGCGAGCATCAACCTTCGTCTGGACCTGGTACGAGAGCACGAAGAGCACGATCACGATGAGGAACGGCACGATCGTCCAGCCCAGCTCGAAGTAGAGGTTGCCGTGGGTCTGGACCGGCAGGCCATCGTCGCCCTTGCGCCGGCGGTAGCGGAGGACGGCGAAGATGATCAGCCCCTCGACGAGGACGAAGATGATCGTGGCGATGACCAGCACGAACCGGTACAGGTCGTTGGCCATGGCGCCGGTCTCGGTCACCGCCGGGATGGGCAAGGCCCCCGGTACGGGATTGTCGTAGGAAGCCTGGCCACAGCCGCCGAGGACCAGGACCGTGGCGAGCAGCGCAAGCAGCAGCCGGAGCGGAGCGCGACGAGCGCGGAACACGCGCAGTGACTCTCCCTGTCAGAGCGGTCCGGGTTGGGCGCCTATCATACGGCCCGATGCGGCGCTGCGTCCGCCCCGTCCTGGTGGCGGGCGGCCTCCTTCCCGGGCTCTTCCTCGCCTTCCTCCTCGCGGCGCGGCCCGCACTCGCGCACGGGGGGCCCAACCTGGCGCCGCTCGACGCGACGACGGCGCTCGGCAGCTGGGTCATCGAGCCGTACGGCATGGTCGGCATCCTGGCCGGCCTGGTGGCCTACCTGTGGGCCGTCCGCGAGGTCGACCGGCGCCATCCGGACAACCCCGTGCCACGCATGCGCGTGGTGGCCTGGGTGGCCGGCCTGGCCACGACCTTCGTGGCGCTCTCCTCGTTCGCCGATGTCTACGCGGACACGCTGCTCAGCGTGCACATGGTGCAGCACCTGCTGCTGGTCTTCGTGGCCGCGCCGCTGCTCTGCCTCGGGGCGCCCGTGACGCTGGCGCTGCGGGTGGCCACGCCTGACGTCCGCCAGCGCTGGCTGCTGCCGGCGCTCCACTCTCGGGTCCTGCGCGTCCTCACCCAGCCGGTGGTCGACTGGACGCTCTTTGCGGCGGTGATGTGGCTGAGCCACTTCAGCGGGCTCTTCAACGCGGCCCTCGAAGACCCGCTGGTGCACGCTCTGGAGCACCTCATCTTCATCGCCACGGCGTTCCTCTTCTGGTGGCCGGTGGTCGGTGCCGACCCGAACCCGGCACGCATGAGCTACCCGGTACGGGTGGGATACGTGATGCTGCAGATGCCGCAGAACGCGTTCCTCGGGGTGGCCCTCTTCTCGGCCACGGCCGTGCTCTACCCGCACTACGCCACCCTGACCCTCCCCTGGCTGCCGGATCCGCTGGCCGACCAGCAGCTGGCCGGTGGGCTGATGTGGGTCGCCGGCGACGTGCTGTTCATGGTCCCGCTGCTGCTCGTCGTCGCCGCCTGGCTGCGCGACGAGGAACGCAAGGGCCGTCTCTACGACGAGCGACTGGCCCGGGAGCAGGCCGCGCAGGACGAACCGCGCGAGGTGGTTCAGCCGACCGGGATCAGCAGCAGCGTGTCGACCGCCACCGCCACGAAGAGCAGCGCGAGGTAGCTCGTCGAGTAGCGGTAGAGGCGGATGGCCTGTGCCAGGGAGGCCTCGGGCGAGGTCGCCTGCCGCCACAGCATGGCTGCCCGCCAGAGGAAGACGGCGCCCAGCCCGACGGCCGCCACGAGGTAGATGGCGCCCATGT
>DATHCS010000005.1:0-4760 GCA_035319405.1 Candidatus Dormiibacterota bacterium
GCCTGCGTCAACCTGATGGCCACCACGATCGCGGTGCTCGTGGCCCTGACGCCGTGGGGGACGCTGCTGTCCCGGCGGGGGGTCGCCACGCGCGGCAGCCCCGCGACGATCGGCGACGCCTAGCTACTGGCCGCTCGACGAGGCGGCGATCTGGTCGACCGTCGTCGCCGTCATCGTCGGTGATCGGTCGGTGCCGAAGAGCCCCCGCAGCAGGAAGTACTCCGTCCTCGGCTGGTCATCGGTGATCGCGCTGGCGTTGCCCGCGAAGGTGCTGACTGCGCCGTTCGACAGCCACACGAGGCGTGGGATGAGCTCCGCCCAGGCGTCGACCGTGCGCACCGGCGCATCGACGCTCGCGTCCAGGTCGTCGATGACGCCCGGTCGGCCAAGGATCGCGCGCACGTTCGAGGCGTCGAGCGTCAGCCGCTCGTCCGACCCAAGCATCAGCACGCCCTGGTCGGCGGCGCCCCGAACCACCAGGACGTTCGGGAAGACGTCCAGGAAGGTCCGCACCTGCGACCGGAACTCGTCGATCGTCTGGTTGTCGTACGGCATCCACTCCATCATCACGCCGCCCGGGTTGAGGCGCGCATGGCTCGCTTCGTAGAACTCGCGCGTGTAGAGCACCGAGGTTCCGGAGCTGCGTACGGGCGGTGGCGGATCGACCATGATCACGTCGTAGCTTCGCTCGGTCAGCTCGACGTGGTTCCGTCCATCTCCGATGATCAGGTGCCCGCGCGGATCGGCCAGTACGGCGGCGGCGTCCGGGTAGTAGTACCGGAACATCGAGGGCACGGTGGGCACCAGCTCCACCCCATCGACCTGCCATCCCAGGCGCAGGCTCTCCCGGTAGGTCGAGCCCATGCCGAAGGCGATCACCAGCGCCGAAGCGGCACGCGGCCGGAGCGCAGCCGGCAGGACCGCCATCAGCTTCGCGTCGACGGTCAGGGTGGTCATGCCGGTCCCAGCAACGATCAGTCGGGGTCCTCCGCCGAATTCGCCCGCCACGACCGAGGCGATCTCATCCTCCCCGGTCGCCCACACGGTACCGTCCACGTTTTCGACCGCATTGACCGCCGGGTCGACGACCACGCGATTCGGGATCGCACCACCGAGCAGGGTCACGACCAGCAAGAGGCATGCGAGGCTGCCAGCGAGTACCCGTCGACGAGCGGGGGCATCACTCCTGGCGAGCAGGGCCAGGGCCAGGAGCAGATTCAGTGCCGCGAGGACGACCACCGAGTGGGGGGTCCCGGCGATCGGCACCAGGACGAAGGGCACCACGAACGTGCCGACCACCGTGCCAGCAGTATTGGCACCGAGCAGCAGGCCGGTGCGGGTGCCGATCTGCGCGTCGCGGTCGGCGACGAGCCCTGCCGCGAGCGGCAGGGTCAGCCCCAGCGCAAGGGTCATGGGCAGCAGGGCGAGGACCAGGCGCTGGCCGAAGCCCAGCGCCCAGAAGGCGCCCGTGGCGACGGCGAGACCCCAGAGGACCGAGACCGCGATCAGCACCTGAAGCATGCCCACGAGGGCGACGGGATGGCGCACCCGCGGTGCGATCAGCGAGGCGAGTTCGGCTCCGAGGCTGATCCCGACCAGGAAGCCGATCAGGATCGCGGTGAAGGCGTACGTCGTGTTGCCTGAGCCCGATGCGATGAGGCGCGTCCAGAGCACCTGGTAGCCGAGGGCCGACAGGCCGGACATGAACGCCACCACGAGCGCCAGGTGGGGGCGAGGTCGCACGTCGCCCGGCTTGGCAACGGGCCCCGAGGCCGTGGAGCCAGCCCCAACCTCCGTCGCACCGTCGTGCTCGGGCTGGATCGTGGCCGGCGCTGGGCTCGAAACCTCGCCTCGTTGCTGCGCGCGAGCCAGCATCCATGCGCCGACCCCGGCCATAGCGGAACAGGCCGCTCCGCACAGCAGCGTGGCGCGAAGGCCCAGCAGCTCGATCGTGACCAGGCCGGCGAGGGCGGTGCCGATGATGGCCCCGAGCGTGTTGAACGCGTAGAGCCGGCCGAAGGCGATGCCCAGCTCGCCGCGCCGGCGCGCCAGGTGTCGTGAAAGGATCGGCAGCGTCGCCCCCATCAGCACGGTCGCCGGCCCGAGCGCCAGCAGGGTCAGCCCGACACGGACCAGGGCAAGCAACGACGGGACGCGCTCGAGGTTCGCGAAGTCGAGTCGATACAGGCCCTGGACGACGCCGAAGAGGAGTGGTGTCAGCAGCGCGGCGACCGCGATCGCGAGTTCAACGATCGCGTAGAGCCGGAGCGGCGAGCGCACCCGGTCCGCCGCTCGACCGCCGATGACGCTGCCGATCGCCATCCCGCCGAAGAACGCCGTGAGCACGGCCGAGACGGCTTGGGTGGTATTGCCGAAGATCAGGATGAGTTCACGGGCCCAGACGACCTCATAGATGAGGCCGGCCGCGCCGGACAGCAGGAAGATCAGAAGGATGGCCCCGCCGATCGGTCGTCTGCGCACGGACGCAGCGTCCCACACCGCCGTCCGGCTTCGCCTGCCCCGCTGGTACCTTTCACCAGCGGGACCATGGTGGTGTTCCGTCACGCCGCCGACAGAAGCGATGCTGCGAGCCCGCGCACGTCAGTGGGCTACGATGGCGCCCTCGATAGCGCCCCCGCCCGCCCGATCCGGAGGGAACTCGGTGATCGTCGTGGTCATGCCGGCCTACAACGCCGCCAAGACGCTCGAGCGGACGTATCGCGACATCCCCCACGACGTGGTGGACCACGTGATCCTCGTGGACGACGTCTCTCGCGACGAGACGGTCCAGATCGCGCAGCGCCTGGGCCTGCAGACCGAGGTCCACCGTCAGAACCGCGGCTATGGCGGCAACCAGAAGACCTGCTACCGCCTGGCACTGGAGGCGGGGGCCAGCATCGTGGTCATGGTCCACCCCGACTACCAGTACGACCCAACGCGCATCCCCGACGTCGTCGCTCCGATCGAACGAGGCGAGGCGGACATGGTCCTCGGCTCGCGGTTCCTGGGGGATCCCCTGGCTGGCGGCATGCCCCGCTGGAAGTGGTACGCGAACCGCTTCCTCACGCGCCTGGAGAACCGCGCCTTCGGCCTGCACCTCTCCGAGTACCACAGTGGGTTCCGCGCCTACTCTGCGCAGCTGCTGCGGATGATCGACTACGAGCGCGACAGCGATGACTTCGTCTTCGATCAGGAGTTCGTGGCCCAGGTCGTGGCGGCCGGGCTGCGCATCAGCGAGGTGGCCGTACCGACGCGCTACTTCGCCGAGGCCTCCTCGGTGAACTTCCGTCGCTCGGTGCGCTACGGCCTGGGCACGCTCGGCGTGGTGGCCAGCTTCCTGCTCCACCGCCGGGGGCTGCGCCACGATGAGCGGTTCGTGCCGCGCTCCACGGCGGCGCTCGAATGACGCACGTGCGCCGCCTGCTGCCTGCCGCGGTCGGCCTGGGCATCAGCGGGATCCTCATCGCCCTGCTGCTCCTGCAGGCAGATCCCCGCCAGGCGCTTGCCACGCTCGGGCAGGCCCAGTGGTTGCTGCTGCCGCTGGCGCTGCTGCCGCTGGCGGTCGACCTCGCCGCGCGGACCGTGCGCTGGCGGGTGCTGCTGGCGCGGGACCCGCGGCCCGGCTATCACGACACCTTCCGCTACCTCACGGTGGGCTACCTCGCCAACGTCGTGCTGCCGGGTCGCCTTGGCGAGTTCGTCCGTGCTCATCTCGTCGGGACGCGGTCGCAGGTGGGGCAGCTGCGTGCCCTGGGCTCAATCGCCCTGGAGCGCGGCATCGACCTGGTCACGGCCGCCACGCTCGGTGCGCTGGCGGCCTGGCTGGTGGGCATCCACAGCGGGGTGCAGGGCGCCTTCACTGTGGTCGCGGCGATCGGCTGGGCGGCGCTGCTGGTGATCACGCTCCTCCCCCACGCGCTGGTACGCCGACTCATCGACTGGAGCGTCGCGCGAATGTCGCATGGGCCGGGAGTCCGGATCATGCCCCACCTCGGCTCGTTCGCCCACGCGCTGGTGGACGCGGCCGCACCACGGCTGGTGATCGAGGCGCTGGCCCTCTCGCTCGTCAGCTGGAGCGCCGCGACGGCGGTCTTCGGCGTGGCCGCCGCCTCGCTCGGCATCGCCGTCTCCCCGGTCGTGTTGCTGGCGATGTGCACCGCCGCCAACCTGGGGACCGCGATCCCGTCTGCCCCGGCGGGGGTGGGACCGTTCGAATTCGCGGTGGTCTACGTCGGCACCGCCGCCGGCCTTGAGTCCTCGAGCGCGCTCGCGCTGGGCATCCTGGCCCATTTCGTGACGGTCATTCCGGTGGCCGTGCTGGGGGCGTTCAACCTGTCCGCGTTGCAGTGGGACTTCGCGCAGCTTCGCGGCATGGCACGCCTGGCGCGGCGGCTGCCCCAGGAGAGCGGCTGACCGTGTCCGCTGTGTCCGGGTCCCTGACCCGTGGCCAGGCGCTCTTGGCCTCGGCTGGTCGCGTCTATGGGGTGCGTGTGGTGGTGCGCTACGGTGCCCGCCGCTTCCTGCGCGACGCCTCGCTCGTCGCCTACCTGGCGTGTCTGTTGTGGGTGATCACGATGGCCAAGCCGGATCTCATCGATCCGACGCACATCGGCACGGACACCTCGAACTACTACGCCGCCGGGCTGCGGCTCGATGCGGGCCATCCGCTCTACGCCCAGGGGCCCGGTGATCGACCAGTGCCCATCGAGCCGCCCTACTTCACGGTGCCCCTGCTCTCGCCGCCCTTCATCGCCGTCGTC
>DATHCS010000006.1:0-7512 GCA_035319405.1 Candidatus Dormiibacterota bacterium
GGGGCGGCCACCCCGGCAGCCGCCGCCTAGTCCCGCCCCTGAGGGCGGTCCTCCCGATCGTTCAAGGGATCGAGTAGCTCGCGCACCGAGAAGACGCCGGTGGGCGCCTCGGCGATCGCCATGCCGGCGGCCGAGTCGGGCGGCGCCCCGCGCTCGCGCAGCGCCGCGTAGGCCGGCTCGTCGCCCACGTCACGCCCGGCACGCTCGGATAGCAGCCAGCGCACCTCGAGCAGGTCGCAGTAGGCCTGCACGGGATCGATGTCTGGGCCGAGCTCGGCCTGCAGGCGCCGCACGGCGGGCTCGTACACGAGCGTTCGCCAGCGACGCCCGGCCGCGGTGGCATCGCGGCGGTGCTGGCCGCGGGATCTGGTGCTTTGCCAGGCCGCCAGGTCGTTGAGGAGGATCGTCGCCTGTCCCTCCTCGACCTGCAGGCCGGTCGCCTGCTGGAGGCGCGAGGCGTGGAAGCGCCGGTCCCCGACGCAGACGCGCAGCTGGGCTCCGCCGCCGCCCTCGTCGACCGGCCCAAGCTCGATCTCGTCGACCACGAAGCCCAGCTCGTTGAGGCGACGCAGACGCGCCTCGACCCGGTAGCGGTCCAGGCCGGCAAGGGACTCGACCCAGTGGAGCTCGTCCCACAGCCCGCGGTAGCGCTGGCCGAGGCTTTCCGCCGCCGCGATCTCCTCCTCCAGCTGGGACGGATCCCGCCCCGCCAGGCAGGCCAGGTCGGCCAGCTCGCCGGCCACGTTCTCGACCGCGACCTCCAGGTCGAGCTCGCGCTGGCCATCCGACAGCCGCTCGTAGGCGAAGGTGGTCTCCGCGTCGACAAGGTGCGCCAGGAGGACCTGGCCGTCGCGCTGCAGCAACGTGTTGGCGAGCGAGGCGTCGCCCCAGTAGACGCCCCGCCGGTGCAGGTCAACGAGCAGGTCGGCGAGAGCATCGAGCAGGCGCTCGCGGTGTCGCCACGACCCGCCGTGCAGGCGCATGAAGAGCCGCCTGAACTGGAAGGAGCGCGAGAGGTAGTGCGTGACCAGGATGGCCCCGTCGTCACCCGGCCGCTCGGCGAGGCCCACCGGGCGCACGGCCGGGAGCTCGCGGGCCTCGAGCTCGCGAAGCGCGTCGTACTCGCGGCGCGCCGGGCGCAGCGGCAGCTCCTTGAGGGCCAGCAGCTCGCCTCCCACCTCGGCGAAGCGAACCAGGTGCCTGCTCGGGCCGACGGTCAGGTCCACGAAGGCCACGCGGTCATCGGTCCAGGTCTCGAGGGGGGCCTCCCACGGCAGGGCCAGCAGCTCGGCAGTCGGAGCCCGCAGCCGCAGCGCATTCGCCGGTCCGGGCGTGGCCATCGACCGAGTGTAGCGAGCACGCGCCAGAGGCCATCCGGCACCCCGGGGCACGGGCGAAGGCGACCATCGGCCCTAGCGGCGTGTCCCGCCGCGATCGAGGCTTGCGGCGTAGGACGTCGCATGAGGTCACGAGATGGTCGTGGCATCGCCGCCGGCGCCGGCGGTCGAGACCGCCTCGTTCTCTCCCCTCGCCATCGCCAGCGACCATTGCAAGGGCTGTGAGCTGTGCATCGCCGCCTGCCCGCACGATGCGCTGGCCCTCGATCAGACGCTCGTCAACGGGCTCGGCTACCACCCCATCCGCCTGGTGGCGGCTGAGCGCTGCACGAGCTGCGCCTTCTGCGCCCGGGTCTGCCCCGACAACGTCTTCACCGTCTACGCACCCCCGAAGGGAGGCCGCGCATGACGGCCGTCGCCACGGGACCAGCCACTCAGCCCGCCTCGTCCGCCACGAACGGGCCGCCGTCGCCGTCGAGGACGGAGCGCATCCTCATGAAGGGCAACGAGGCCATCGCCGAGGCGGCCATCCAGGCTGGCTGCGACGCCTACTTCGGCTATCCCATCACCCCGCAGGCAGAGCTGCTGGAGTGGATGGCCCGGCGCATGCCCGAGGAGGGTCGCGCCTTCGTGCAGGCCGAGAGCGAGCTGGGCGCCATCAACATGGCGCTGGGCGCCGGCGCCACCGGGGCCCGGGCGATGGTCTCGTCCTCCAGCCCGGGTATCAGCCTGATGGCCGAGGGCATGAGCTACATGGCCGGCTCCGAGGTGCCCATGGTGCTCGTGAACGTGATGCGCGGTGGACCGGGCCTGGGCAGCATCCAGCCCTCGCAGAGCGACTACTTCCAGGCCACCAAGGGCCACGGCCACGGTGACTACCACGTGCCGGTGCTCGCGCCGAGCTCGATCGGCGAGGCGATGGGCCTGGTGGCGCTGGCCTTCGACCTGGCCGAGCAGTACCGCACGCCGGTGATGCTGCTCGTGGACGGGATCATGGGCCAGGCCATGGAGCCGGTCGAGCTCGACTTCACGAGACTGCCCCGGCGCGAGTTCGAGTGGGCGCTGACCGGCGCCGCCGGGCGTCCGCCGCGCGTCATCAAGTCGCTCAACCTTCAGCCGGAGGAGCTCGAGCGCCACAACCAGGAGCTGCAGGCAAAATACCGCGAGATCGCCGCTCGCGAGACCCGCTGGGCCGACGAGCAGCTCGACGACGCGGAGTTGGTGCTCGTGGCGTACGGCACGGCGGCCCGCGTGGCTCGCACGGCCATCGAGCGCGCCCGCGCGGAAGGCATCCGCGCCGGGCTGCTGCGCCCGATCACCCTGTGGCCCTTCCCGAGCCAGATCGTCGCTCGCCTCGCCGAGCGCGTGCGCGGCTTCCTGGTCGTGGAGCTCTCCAGCGGGCAGATGGTCGAGGACGTGCGCCTGGCCGTGGCCGGTCGCCGGCCGGTCGCGTTCCACGGCCGCATGGGCGGCATGGTGCCCACGCCGCACGACGTGACCGAGGCGCTGCGCGACCTCGATCAGGGGGCCCGGCCATGACCGCCGCGGAACCGCGCGTCATCTTCCAGCGCCCGGAGCTCCTCTCCGAGCGATCGAGCCACTACTGCCCCGGCTGCGGCCACGGTGTCGTGCACCGCCTGCTGGCCGAGGTGCTGGGCGAGCTCGGCGTGGCGAGCCGGACCATCGCGGTGGCGCCCGTCGGCTGCGCGGTCTTCATGTACGACTACCTCGAGCTCGACTTCGTGGAGGCGCCGCATGGACGAGCGCCGGCGGTGGCGACGGGCATCCGCCGCGTGCGCCCCGACGCATTCGTCCTGACCTACCAGGGCGACGGGGACCTGGCCGCCATCGGCACGGCCGAGATCGTGCATGCCGCCGCGCGCGGCGAGCGCATCACGGCGGTCTTCGTCAACAACGGCATCTACGGCATGACCGGCGGGCAGATGGCGCCCACCACGCTCCTCGGCCAGCGCACCACGTCCACGCCGCTCGGCCGCGAGGCGAGTACGGCCGGCTACCCGGTCCCGATGACCGAGATGCTGGCCCTCCTGCCGGGCACCGCCTA
Organism: Candidatus Dormiibacterota bacterium; assembly: GCA_035319405.1. Classification (GTDB taxonomy): domain Bacteria; phylum Chloroflexota; class Limnocylindria; order Limnocylindrales; family CSP1-4; genus DASPUH01. Next base: position 3,403 of record DATHCS010000006.1, read on the forward strand.
CGCCGCGCGCGGCTCGGTCGCCGATCCGGGCCACATCGGGCGGGTGCGGGCGATGCTGAAGCGCGCCGCCGAGGCTCAGCTGGCCGGCGAGGGCTTCGCCATCGTCGAGGTCCTCTCGAACTGCCCCGTGGGCTGGAACATGACCGCCCAGGAGTCGATCCGGCACCTGGCGGAGGTAAGCAGGACCTATCCCCTCGGCGTGCTCGTCGACCGCCCGAAGGCGAGCGGTCGCCTGTGGCCCGCCATCCAGGCCCTCGAGGCGAGCGAGGAGGCCGGCTGATGGAGCGCTCGGTGATCTTCGCCGGCTTCGGCGGCCAGGGCCTGCTCTTCGCGGGCCAGGTGCTCGCCCAGGCCGCCGTTCTCGACGGCCTCGAGGCCTTCTGGATCCCCTCCTACGGACCCGAGATGCGTGGCGGCACCGCCTCCTGCACGGTCATCGTGGGCGACCAGCCGATCGGCTCGCCCATCGTCGACCTGACCGACGCGGCCGTCGTGATGAACCCGCCCTCGCTGGCGCGCTTCGGGCCGCTCGTCGCGCCTGGCGGCCTGCTCGTCGTCAACGACACCCTGGTCGAGGCGGAGGCGGGCCGCACGGACATCACCGAGCTGCGGGTGCGCTGCACGGAGCTCGCTCGTGAGGCGGGCGACGACCGGCTCGTCAGCGTCGTGGCGTTGGGCGCGCTGGTGGGTCGCCTGCCGCTGGTGACGCCCGAGTCTGTCCGCGAGGCGCTGCGGCGCATCGTGGGCCGCAAGCGCCCCGCCGCCCTGGCCTCCGACCTGGCCGCCTTCGACGCCGGCCTCGCGACGGGCCAGGCCCTCACGACCAACCTCTCGACGAACGTCACTGCGCCCCCGGAAGGAGCTCTCCCATGACCGCGCCGCATCGCACCTCGCACGAGGAACAGGTCGCACGATACGTCGAGGAGGGGCGGGTGCCCTGTCCGCGTTTCGGGGACGCCGACCTGGAGGAGTGCTACGTCTGCGGCTACCTGCGCGAGGTGCACGGCGATCCCGCAGCATGGGTCGCCTGCACGTACACGAGCGGCGCGCGACTGGCCGGCATCCCGTCGCTGATCGCCTCCCGCGAGGAGCCCGCCCGCCGCTGAGTGCGGAGCGATCCGTCAGTCGCGCAAGGCGACGAAGCTGAGGATCGTCCCCACCACGCTCATCACGATCGAGCCGAGGAAGGCCGCCGTGATGGTCTGCAGCGTGAAGTCGGGCGGGAACCCACCGACCTTGAAGGCGATGCCCACGCCGTTGGCGATGATCGCCACCAGCACGAACAGCGCGGCGTTCACGACGAACCCGAAGAGCCCCACGGTCAGCAGGTTGACGGGCAGCGAGAGCAGCCGCACGAGGGGCCGCAGGAACGTGTTGACGAGCCCGAAGATGATGGCCACGGCCACCAGGGCAGGGATGCGGTCCGGGCGGTCGAGCGCCTCCGGCCACGTCAGGTCGGGAACGATCTGGAGCGTCAGGTAGAGGGCGATCGAGTTGATGGCGATCGCCACGAGGATCCTTCCGGCCATCGTCACCTCCCGGGGGATGATACCGGCCCGCAGGCGCCGCGCCGTAACCACAGGCGGTAGAGTGGTGCCATGGCGCGCCGGATCTACCGCCTCGACGCCCCCGACCGCTTCGTTGCCGGGGCTGTCGGCGAGCCCGGCCAGCGTGCGTTCTACCTGCAGGCGCGGCAGGGCCGCACCGTGGTGACCGTGGGGCTGGAGAAGGTCCAGGTGGCCGTGCTGGCGGAGCGCCTGCTGGCGTTGCTCGACGAGATGCGGCGGCGTGGCGTGGCCACGGCGGAGCCAGGAGCGCCGGCAGCCGTCGGCGAGGCCGGCGTGACCACGGAACGGCTCGAGGAGCCGCTCGTCGAAGCATTTCGCGCGGGCACCCTCAGCCTGACCTGGGACGGGGAGCACCCTGCCGTGCAGCTCGAGGCCGCGGCGGGCGGGGCCGAGGCGGAGGATCTGGAGACGGAGGGCGAGAACGGCGAGGACGAGCAGCTCCTCCAGGAGTGGTCGGACGACGACCCGGAGGGTCCGGACCTGCTGCGGGTCAACCTCAGCGCGAGAACCGTGGAGGCCTTCGCCCACCACGCGGAGGCCGTCGTCGCCGCCGGACGGCCGCTCTGTCCGATGTGCGGACAGCCGCTCGATCCGCAGGGTCACCTCTGCCCGCGCCGCAACGGGCACGGCGCGCTGCTGAACTAGCCGTGCAGGCTGAGCCGTCACGCCCGCCCGGGCCGCGCCCAGGGCGAGCGACACCGGAGGCCACCTCTGCTCGGGTGCTCGGCGCTCCTTCGCGGGCCGTCCTGGCCCTGCTGCGCAGCGGCGAGCTGGACCTGGTGGGGCGGCTCTCGATGGCCTCCAACGCCAGCTTCTATGCGACCGTGCGCGGCGCCGATCCGACCGGCGAGACGGGGCCGGTCCTCGCGGCCTGCGTCTACAAGCCCATCCGTGGCGAACGTCCCCTCGACGACTTCCCCGATGGCACGCTCGCCTTCCGCGAGGTGGCCGCGTACGAGGTCTCGGAGGCATCCGGCTGGCGCATCGTGCCGCCAACGGTCTTGCGCGACGGGCCCTTCGGGCTGGGCATGGTGCAGCTGTGGCTGGACCCTGACGAGTCGGTCGATCCCGTCGCGCTGATCCGGGCGGGAGCGCCCGCGCTGCGCCGCATGGCGCTCTTCGACGCCCTCGTCAACAACGCGGACCGCAAGGTCGGCCACATGCTGCCCATGGCCGGCGGTCACGTCTACGGCGTCGATCACGGCATCTGCTTCGCGGTCGAGCCGAAGCTGCGGACCGTGCTGTGGGGCTGGCGTGGTCAGCCCCTGGCAAGCGCCGAGCTGGCGGCCCTCCGGCGCGTGCATGCCGCGCTCGACGCGCGCCTGGGCCGCACCTTGCGTGAGCTGCTGTCGCCTGCGGAGGTGCGTGCCACCACCGCGCGTGCCGCCGAGCTCCTGGCGACCGGCTGCTTCCCGCAGCCCGACCGCGATCGGCCGGTCATCCCCTGGCCGCCCTACTAGGATGCCGCCATGAGCCTCGTCTTCGACCAGCTGCGCAAGCGATTCGGGACCGTCCAGGCTCTCGACGGGATCAGCTTCAACGTCGATCCGCACCAGGTCTTCGGCTTCCTCGGCGCGAACGGCGCCGGCAAGACCACGGCCATGCGCATCGCCCTCGACATCCTGCGGGCAGACAGCGGCACGGTGACCTGGCAGGGGCGCGACTCGACCGAACTGCCGCGTCGCACCTGGGGCTACCTGCCCGAGGAGCGCGGGCTCTACCCGCGCATGCAGGTGCTCGACCAGCTGATCTTCTTCGCCTCGCTCTACGGCATCGCCCGGGGTGAGGCGCGCCGCGAGGCCCTGGCCTGGCTGGCCCGCTTCCGGATCCCCGATTACGCGACCCGCCGGGCCGAGGAACTCTCCAAGGGCAACCAGCAGAAAGTGCAGTTCATCGCGGCGATCCTGCACGATCCAGAGGTCCTGATCATGGACGAGCCCTTCACCGGGCTCGATCCGGTCAACGTGGCCCTCCTCAAGCAGGCCTTCCTCGAGATGCGCGATCGCGGCAAGACCATCGTCTTCAGCACCCATCAGATGGAGATGGCCGAGGAGCTCTGCGACGCGGTGGCGATCATCGACCACGGCCAGCTGGTGGTCTCCGGCCCGACCCGCGACGTCAAGCGCGAGAGCGGCAAGCAGATGGTGCGACTGGCCGTCGCCGACGATGCGGACATCCCGTGGCTCACGGACGTCCCCGGCGTGCACGTCACCCGCCCCGGGCGCGACTACACGGAGCTGGAAGTCGCCCAGGGCGTCGACCCCGAGTCGGTGCTGGAGGCGGCGCGCCAGCGCGGCGAGCGGGTGACGCTGTTCGAGATCGCCGACCCGACCCTCGAGCAGATCTTCGTCGAGCGCGTCGGCGCCGCCCCGCCGTCCGAGGAGGAGCGCACGCTGGCCGCACCCGTGGCGCCCGGAGCCGGCTCGTGAACCTCACCGCCCGGAACGCCGTCATCGTCGCCCGACGCGAGTACACCTGGCGCGTGCGCTCACGCACGTTCGTGATCTCGACCCTGCTGCTGATGGCGCTCGGCATCGCCGGT
>DATHCS010000007.1:0-4023 GCA_035319405.1 Candidatus Dormiibacterota bacterium
CTGGAGTTCCCCGGGGACGTCTATGGCATGGCGCTCAACCTGGAGGAGGAGACGGTCGGCGCCGTGATTCTGGGCGACGCCACGGCGATCAAGGAGGGCGACACCGTCAAGACGACGGGCCGGGTGGTCGAGGTGCCCGTCGGCCAGGGACTCCTGGGACGGGTGGTCGATCCCCTCGGGCGACCGCTCGACGACAAGGGCCCCATCCGCGCGACCCGGACGCGGCCGGTGGAGCGGATCGCGCCGGGGGTCATCGTGCGCCAGGGCGTCGACACGCCGGTCCAGACGGGCATCAAGTGCATCGACGCTCTCATCCCCATCGGGCGTGGCCAGCGCGAGCTGATCATCGGCGACCGCCAGACGGGCAAGACGGCGGTGGCGGTCGACACGATCATCAACCAGAAGGGCCAGGACCTGGTCTGCATCTACGTCGCCATCGGCCAGAAGCTCTCCACCGTGGCCAACATCGTGGCCACGCTCGAGAAGTACGGCGCCATGGAGCACACCATCGTGGTCGTCGCCGGAGCGGAGGAGCCCGCGCCGCTGCAGTACCTCGCGCCGTATGCCGGCGTGGCCATGGGCGAGGAGATCATGGAGGTCGGCGTCGAGGTCGGCGGCCGGACGGTGAAGGACGCGCTCTGCGTCTACGACGACCTTTCCAAGCACGCCTGGGCCTACCGCGAGATGTCGCTGCTCCTGCGCCGCCCGCCGGGCCGCGAGGCGTATCCGGGGGACGTCTTCTACCTCCACTCCCGACTGCTCGAGCGAGCCGCGCGCCTCAACGGCGAGAACGGTGGCGGCTCGCTGACCGCCCTGCCCATCATCGAGACGCAGGCCGGCGACGTCTCGGCCTACATCCCCACCAACGTGATCTCGATCACGGACGGCCAGCTCTTCCTCGAGACCGATCTCTTCAACGCCGGCCAGCGGCCCGCGCTCAACGTCGGCATCTCGGTCTCCCGCGTGGGCTCGGCGGCCCAGACCAAGGCCATGAAGAAGGTCGCCGCGCCACTCAAGCTCGACCTGGCCCAGTACCGCGCCCTGGCCGCCTTCGCGCAGTTCGCGGGGGACCTCGACAAGGCCACGCGCGACCAGCTCACGCGGGGGGAGAAGCTGTCCGAGGTGGTCAAGCAGCCGCAGTACCAGCCGCTGTCGGTCGAGCGACAGGTGGCCATCCTCTACGCGGCCACGACGGGCAAGCTCGACGACGTGCCCACCCCGCGGGTGCGCGAGTTCGAGAGCGGCTTCTACCGTTTCCTCGAGACCGAGCGCCCGGACATCCTGTCCAAGCTTGGCGAGACGAAGGCGCTCAGCGACGACCTGATGGCCGCCCTCGACGAGGCCATCGCCGCCTTCCGCCAGGCGTTCCTGGCCTAAGCGCGGGGAGCCCAGTCGGCATGGCCAGCCAGCGCGAGATCCGGCGCCGCATCGCCTCCGTGCGCAACATCAAGCAGATCACCCGGGCGATGCAGTTCGTGGCCGCCTCGAAGCTGAAGCGAGCCCAGGACGCCACGCTCGCCGCGCGGCCCTACAGCGCCAAGCTCGACGAGGTCCTCGCCGACTTGGCGGCCGTGCTGGGCGAGGAGCATCACCCGCTGCTCGCGACGCGCGAGCAGGGCAAGCGCCTCATCGTGCTGATCACATCGGATCGCGGCCTGGCCGGGCCGCTCAACACCAACACGGTCCGCTTCGCGGCGCGCGAGATCACCGCCGACCTGGCGGAGCTGGCCGTGGTCACGGTTGGCCGCAAGGGCCGCGATGCGATGCGCCGCGCTCGCATGCCGCTGGTGGCCCACTTTGCCGGCTTCGGGGACCGGCCCTCGTTCGGCGACGTGCTGCCGCTGGCGCGGCTGGTGAGCGATGGCTACCTCAGTGGCGAGTACCGCCGCGTGGACGTCATCTACGCGCACTTCGTGTCGACCCTTACGCAGCGACCGACGATCGAGCAGCTGCTGCCCATCCGGCCGAGCAAGGACATGGAGGGCATCCCCGGCCGCCAGTTCATCTTCGAGCCGGGGCCGGCGGTGGTCCTCGAGCAGCTGCTGCCGCGCTACGTGGCGACCCGGCTGTTCCAGGCCGTGCTCGAGGCCAAGGCCAGCGAGGAGTCGAGCCGGATGGTCGCCATGCGCAACGCGACGGACAATGCGGAAGAGCTGATCGAGGACTACACCCTCGCCTACAACAAGGTTCGCCAGGCCAACATCACGCGCGAGATGATCGAGATCGCGACCGGCGCGCAGGCGCGCTGACGGCCGCACACGACCCCAGGAGGCACCCAAGGACATGACCACCGCCGCCCCCGCCGCGACCGGCAAGGTCATCCAGATCACCGGACCGGTGGTCGACATCGAGTTCCCCGCCGGGCAGCTGCCGGCCATCTACAACGCCATCGAGCTCGCCCGGCCGGGCCATGCGCCGCTCGTCTGCGAGGTGCAACAGCACCTCGGCAACAACTGGGTGCGCACGGTGGCCATGACGACGACCGACGGCCTGCCGCGTGGCACGACCGCCCACGACACGGGCGGCCCGATCCGGGTGCCCGTCGGTGAAGTCACCCTGGGCCGCGTGTTCGACGTGCTGGGCGATCCCATCGACGGCAACGGACCCGTCGATCGGAGCCGCGTCCTGCCCATCCACCGCGAGGCGCCCGCGTTCGACCAGCAGACCACCGAGATCGAGGTCTTCGAGACCGGCATCAAGGTCATCGATCTCATCTGCCCCTTCAAGAAGGGCGGCAAGATCGGCATCTTCGGCGGTGCGGGCGTGGGCAAGACGGTCATCATCCAGGAGCTCATCCGCAACGTGGCCCAGGAGCACGCCGGGGTCTCCGTCTTCGCCGGCGTGGGCGAGCGCTCTCGCGAGGGCAACGACCTGATCCACGAGATGACGGAGTCGGGCGTGATCGCCAAGACGGCCTTCGTCTTCGGCCAGATGAACGAACCACCCGGGGCCCGCCTGCGTGTCGGCCTGACCGGGTTGACCATGGCCGAGTACTTCCGCGACGACGAGGGGCGGGACGTGCTCCTCTTCATCGACAACATCTTCCGCTTCACACAGGCCGGCTCGGAGGTCTCGGCGCTCCTCGGGCGCATGCCCTCGGCCGTCGGCTACCAGCCCAACCTGGCCACCGAGATGGCGGCCCTCCAGGAGCGCATCACCTCCACCAAGCAGGGGTCGATCACGTCGCTGCAGGCGGTCTTCGTGCCCGCCGACGACTACACGGACCCGGCGCCGGCGACGACCTTCGGCCATCTCGACTCGACCATCCGGCTGGAGCGCTACCTGACGGAGCTGGGCATCTACCCGGCGGTCGACCCGCTGACGTCCACCTCGCGGGTGCTCGACCCGCTGGTGGTGGGCCAGGAGCACTACGACGTGGCGCGCGAGACGCAGCGCGTGTTGCAGCGCTACCGCGACCTGGAGCAGATCATCACCATCCTGGGCATCGACGAGCTCTCCGAGGAAGACAAGGCCACCGTGGCTCGCGCGCGCCGCCTGCAGCGCTTCATGAGCCAGCCCTTCTTCGTGGGTGAGGTGTTCACCGGCCGCGCCGGCAAGTACGTGCCCATCAAGGACACCGTGGCCTCCTTCAAGGAGATCCTCGAGGGCCGCACGGACACGCTGCCGGAGCAGGCCTTCTTCCTGGCCGGCACGATCGAAGACGTGCGCGAAACGGCGCAGAAGCTCGAGGCCGCGTAGCGATGCCGATCCACCTGGAGATCGTGACCCCCGAGCGGTTGGCGTATCGCGACGACGTCGACGCGGTGGTCTTGCCAGGGGCGGACGGGGAGCTCGGCGTGCTGCCCCACCACGCGCCGCTGCTGGCCACCCTCGGGGTCGGCGAGCTGCGCATCCGCAAGGGCGGCCACGAGGAATACTTCGCCATCGCCGGCGGCTTCCTCCAGGTGCGCCCCGATCGCGTCGTGGTCATGGCCGAGACGGCCGACATCGCCTCCGAGATCGACCTCCAGAAGGCGCAGCAGGCGCGCGCCGAGGCGGAGCGAGCGCTCGAGGCGGGCTTCG
>DATHCS010000008.1:0-8774 GCA_035319405.1 Candidatus Dormiibacterota bacterium
GATCACGGCAACACTGTGTTTGGGCGCCATCAGGGGTCTCGTAACCCTAGCGGCGCCCGACGGAGAGCGTCAAACGACGCCCACTGTCAGCTCCGGGCGGCGATTGCCTCGACTTCGACACGCGCGCCGCGCGGCAGGTCCTTGACCGCGAACGTCGAGCGCGCCGGGGCCGGATCGCTGGTGAACGTCTTGTAGACGCCGTTGAACGCCTCGAAGTCGGCGATGTCGGCGAGGAAGCAGGTCGTCTTGACGACGTCGCCGAAGCCGAGCCCGGCGGCGGCGAGGATCGCGCCGAGGTTGTCGAGGGCGCGATCCACCTGGGCCTCGAAGTCCCCGAGCAGCTCGCCGCTGGCCGGATCGAGGCCGATCTGCCCCGCGGCGAAGACGAACTCGCCGGCCTCGATGCCCTGGCTGTAGGGGCCGATCGCGGCGGGCGCCCCGTCGGTCTCGATGCGTCGCTGGCTCACCATCTCTCTCCCTTCCTGCATGCCGCGAGACCGGCTGGGTCGCCTGGCCGCCTGCCTGGCGGCGCGTCAGGCCGCCGAGGCGGCCTCCAGCCAGGTGCCGGCCGGTAGCGACTCGCGCTCACCCTCGAGGCGATCACGGGCCGCCGCGGCCGCCTCGCTGGAAGGATACAGAGCCAGGAGGGTCGGCCCGGAGCCCGAGAGGAGGAATGGGACGCCCAGGCTCCGCTCGAGACGCGCCCGCAGCTCGGCCAGCTCGGGCCGAACCGCGAGGGCGGCCGGCAACAGGTCGTTGGCATCGCGCAGGCGCGCCGCGGCGGCCGCCAGGAGCCCGCCGCCGATACCGGCCGCGAGGCGCGCGGCGAGGTCATCGGTTGCGGCGCGGGCCGCGCCACCCGCATCGCCCTGCGCGTCGTACGCGGCGAAGACCTGCGGCGTGGCGAGGCCGCCGGACAGCGTGGCCAGGAGCAGACCGGGCCCGTCCAGGGGTGGCGGGAGCGGGGCCACGTGCTCGCCCCGTCCGGTCACCCGCGCGGCAGGCACGTCGGCGGCGAAGAAGGGCACGTCCGATCCGAGCTCGGCCGCAAGCGCCATGTGCTCACTGCGGGTGAGCCCCTGCCCCCAGGCGGCGACGGCCAGCTCCAGCGCCAGGGCGGCATCGCTGCTCCCGCCGCCCAGGCCGGCCGCCGCCGGGATCCGCTTGCGGAGCGTCCAGGCGAGCGGCGGCAGCGGCCGCAGGGCATGGCTGCGCAGCAGTCGGGACGCCCGCAGGACCAGGTTCTCCGCGACTGGACCGAGTGCGGGGTCATCCCCCTCCACGGTCAGTCGGTCGGCCTGCAGGTCGTCGGTGGGCCGGGCGTCGGGCCCCAGCTCCACGGTCAGCTGGTCGGCCAGCCCGAGGCGCAGGAAGATCGAGTCCAGCTCGTGGAACCCATCCGCGCGGCGGCCGGTCACGGCGAGGGTGAGGTTGACCTTCGCCCGCGCACGGCCGGCCAGGCGCAGGGAGACCGAGGCCTCGCTCACGCCGCGCCGCTCCCGGACTCCCGCTCCGGTTCGGGTAACGGGCCGAGGGCGTCGCGCAGGGCAAGCCACTCCTCGACCGCGAGCGTTTGGGGGCGTCGTCGGGGATCGATCTGGACCGCCGCGAGGGCCGCCTCGAGGCGCGTCCCGTCGAGCCGGGGCAGCTGTCGGGGCAGCACGTTGTGCAGCATCTTGCGCCGCTCGCGAAACGCGGCCTGCACCAGGCGCCAGAGGTCCTCCTCGAGGTTCGGCGGCAGGCGGCGGGGCCGCGCCTCGCCGACCAGGATCGCCGAATCGACCTGTGGAGCGGGCTCGAAGGCTGCCGCCGGCACGATGCGCGCCACGCGCACCACGGCGTGGTACTGCACGAAGACGGAGAGGTAGCTCATAGCACCGGGCGCCGCCGCGATCCGCTCGGCCACCTCGCGCTGCAGCATCAGCACCAGTCGCTCGGGGCGCGGCTCGGCAGCCAGCACGCGGTGGAGGACGGGGCTCGTGATGTGGTAGGGCAGGTTGGCGACCAGGTCCCATGGCGCCTCGACGAGCTGCGCCAGGGACTGGTCCAGGACGTCCCCCTCGATGAGCCGCAGGCGATCGCCGAAGCGTCGCCGCAGCAACGCCGCCAGGCGGGTGTCGAGCTCGACGGCGGTCAGCCGCGCGCCGGCTTCCAGCAGCGCCCCGGTGAGCACGCCCAGGCCCGGACCGATCTCGAGCACGCGGCGGCCGGGGGCCACGGCGGCCGCCGCCAGCAGCGCCTCGAGCACCTCGGCGTCGACGAGGAAGTTCTGCGAGAGGCCCCGCCGCGCGTGGAGGCCCTGAGCACGCAGGTAGCGGCGCACCGCCTCCGCGCCCAGGTGCGCCGGGTCGAGGCCGCTGCCGGCCTCAGTGGCCGCCCCGCCTCGCTCGGCCGGCGCCACCTCAGCTGGCCAGCTTGAGGGACGGCCGCGCGTCGAGGTCGAAGCCCGCCCGCGCGCCGGCCCGGGCGCGATGGAAGCCGGCCGCCCCGATCATCGCCCCGTTGTCGGTGCACAGGCCCGGTCGCGGCACGACCAGCGGCACGCCCATGCCGTCCGCCAGCTCGGCCACGCGGCCCCGCAGCGCCGAGTTGGCCGCCACGCCGCCACCGAGCACGATCGCCCGCGCCCCCGTGGCCTCGGCCGCCCGGGCGGTCTTGGTCGCCAGCACGTCCACGACCGCGTCCTGGAAGGCCCAGGCGACCTCTGCCACCAGCCCGGGGGGCAACGACACGCCGTCGTCCGCGGTGCCCCCCACCTCGTCGGTGACCGCGCGGCGCACGGCCGTCTTGAGGCCGCTGAAGCTGAAGTCGCCGCGCTCGCCCATCCAGGCGCGCGGGAAGCGCCGATCGCGGGCCGTCGCCTCCGCTGCGGCGCGCTGGATGGCCGGCCCGCCGGGATACGGCAGGCCGAGCAGGCGGCCCACCTTGTCGAACGCTTCCCCGGCGGCGTCGTCCACGGTCTGGCCCAGCAGCCGGTATTCGAGGTGGTCGCGCATCTCGACCAGGAAGGTGTGCCCCCCGCTGACCACGAGCGCGACCAGCGGGAACGAGGGCGGGTCGCGGTCGGCCTCGCCGGGATCGAGCAGCCACGCGGCGTAGATGTGGCCCTCGTGGTGGTTGACCGGCACGAGGGGCAGGTCGTGCAGGAAGGCCAGCGTCTTGGCCAGCGTGATGCCCACGATCAGCGAGCCGGCCAGCCCAGGGCCTTCCGTGACGGCCACGGCCTCGAGGGCTGCCCAGTCGTCCAGCCCAGCGTCGGCGACGGTCCGCTCGAGGACCGGCAGCATCCAGCGCAGGTGGGCACGGGCCGCGACCTCGGGCACGATGCCACCGGTGACCGCGTGCAGCGACGCCTGGCTGGCCACTACGTTGGCGTGGATGCGCCGGCCGCCCTCGACGATGGCCAGGGCCGTCTCGTCGCAGGACGACTCGATGGCGAGGATCAGGCCGCTCCGCTCAGCCATCGCGCGCGTCGGGCTGCGGGACGTCCAGGGGCACGCTCGCCGCGAGGTCGGTGCGGAGCGCCTCGAGGCGGGCCTGCATGGCGCGGCTGCCCAGCTCCTCGGTGGTCATGATCAGCGCATCCTCGGCGTTGTCGGAGTAGTAGTGCGGCCTGACTCCCACGGGGCGGAAGCCGAATCGCTCGTAGAGGTGGCGCGCGGCGAGGTTCGAGATGCGCACCTCCAGGGTGGCCACCGAGGCGCCCAGGTCCCCCGCCAGGTCGAGCAGCGCCAGCAGCAGGCGGGCCCCGATGCCCTGTCGCCGCCAATCCGGCAGCACCGCGAAGGTCGTGATGTGCGCCTCGTCCACGAGCAGCCAAAGTCCGCCATAGCCGACGATCCCGGCGCTCCCCGCCCGCACGACGAGGTAGCGTGCGAGCCGGTTCGTCTCCAGCTCCTGCCGGAAGGCGTACGACGGCCACGGCACGGGGAAGCTGGCCCGCTCGATGTCGTGGACGGCTGGGATGTCCTCCACGCGCATCGACGCGATGGCGACCCTCAGGGGAGGTCGGGCGACCACGTCGCGCTCCCCGCCGCCGCGGGCAGGCCGCGCGGCAAGGTCACATAGGCCGGGACCAGCGTCGCCGGATCGTCGCCCTCGCCAGCGGCCAGGCGCCGCTGCCCGAGGGAGAGCAGCGCCTCGCCGAGCCCCTCCAGGGCCCGCGCACCGCGCTCTACCGCACCCCGCCCGATCGGGTCGTCATCCGGCAGCCCAACGGCCAGCCACGGCTCACCCGCCACGAGCGCGTCGGCGAGGGCCCCCGGGGGCGCCAGCAGCGGGCCGGCGACGACCGCCGGCGAGTCCCGCCCCCCGGCCGCGCGCGCCACGCGGGTCAGGTACCGATCGTGCGGACCTGCCGGCTGGATCACGGCGAGCGAACCGGCGACGCCCTCCCGGGCGAAATCGGCGGCCGCGAGCGCGACCGGCGTGACGACGCCCGCGAGCGGGATCTGCAGGCTCCAGGCGAGCGTCTTGGCCGTCGCCAGGCCCACGCGCAGGCCGGTAAAGCCGCCCGGCCCGAGGCCCACCACGAGCGCCCCCAGATCGGACGGCCGCGAGCCGGTGTCGTCGAGGAGGGCGTGCAGCTGGTCGAGCAGGGCGACCTCCTCGCGCCGCTCCGCCGGCCAGCTCCGCACGGCCACGACCTCGCCGCCCGGCCCGGCGAGCGCGAGGGTGGTGCGCGACGTGGCCGTATCGAGCGCCAGGACGGGCCCTCTCGACGGCACGCCTCCTGCGCGGTTCACGGGGCCGGCACTGCCGCACGGTTCGGCCACGCGCGCGCCTGCTCCAGGTAGCGCGCGTAGCGCGGCGACGGCGCGACGAGCGTGATCGTGCGCGGCTCGACGTCGCCCTCGCCGCTCGATCCCGGCGGGCTGGCGATGCTGACCTCGAGGCGCTCGGGGTCGACGGCCTCGCTGAGCCGCTCGCCCCATTCGATCAGGGTCACCCCGCCCGCCTCGCGCTCGTCGAGCAGTCCGCCCTCGTAGGCCTCGGCATCGCCTCCGAGGCGGTAGAGGTCGAGGTGGAAGAGGGGCAAGCGGCCCTCGTACTCCGCCATCAGCGTGAAGCTCGGGCTGAGCACCACTTCGCGCACGCCGAGGCCGGCCGCGAAGCCCTTGGCGAACTGGGTCTTGCCTGCGCCCAGCGGTCCGTGCAGCGCGAGGCGATCTCCCGGGCGCGCCACCTCCGCCAGGCTCGCCGCCAGGGCGCGAGTCTCCTCGGCCGACGCCGTGGCGAGCTCCACCGTGCTCACGCCAGCCGCTCGAGATCGGCCAGCGGCAGCGTGCGCTCCGTGCCGGACGTCTCATCCTCGAGCGCGTCGAGCAGGACCCGCCCGGCTGGCTGCTCGACACCCGCCGCTCCCCGCAGGCCCGCAGCCGGCCCCAGGAACGTCCCTTCGCGGCCGAGCAGGTCGCCCGCGGCGATGCGCACCCGACCGCTGCTGGGCCTCGCCCAGGCCGCATCGGCGGAGAGCACCAGGAGCGGCGGCTCGATCGAGATGGCGACCGGCGCACCCTCGAGCGCGGCCAGGTTCTGCCAGATGGCCAGCGGGATGGGCCGCCGTCCGTAGCCATCGAGCACGAGCAGTGCAAAGGGCGATCCGCCGTGCATCGCCGCACGCTGCCGCGCCTCGGAGGCGAGGAAGCCGCGCAGGTCCCGGCTGGCGAGTCCGCCGACGATGACGCCACGAACGCCCATGGCGCGCGCGCGCCCGAGGACCTCGAGATCGACCCGCGCGCCGGCCACCAGGATCGCCCCCGCGCTGGCCACGTCGATCGACGAACCCGCCAGCTCACCGTCGGGACCGGGAGCGGCGATGGCCAGCCGGCCCTCGGCGGGCTGCCCCGCGGCAAGGGTCCCCGGGAGGCCCAGGCCGGAGGCGCGCACCGACACCGCGGCCGGGCTGACCAGCTCGACCGTGCCCGCCACCGGGGAGCTCACGGTCTGCGGATGTCGCCCGATCGCGGCCCGCAGGCGGTGGGCGGGCGTCGCGTAGAGCACTCGGCCGTGACCCTCGAAACGCAGCGAGCGACCGGCCGCGATCCGCAACGGCGTCGACTCGTCGACGAGCGTGCCTGGCGCCGGTGGCTCTTCTCCGGCATGCAGCTCGAGCTCGGCCACCGCAGCATCCGGGATCCGCTCGAAGAGCGGCGAACCCGGCGTCACGAGCTGGCCACGCTGGACCAGCGGCCGGTCGGCCGGGCCGAGCGGGAAGTGCAGGAGCGGCTCGCGGACGAGGCCCGGTCTCGGCAGGACCAGCTCACGAAGGGCCCGTTCGCCGGCGGCCCGAACGATCATGCCGCTCACTCCGCGTCCTCCTGCCAGAGCGGCCGCTCCCAGGCCGCCAGCAGGTCCCGCCGGCGCTCCGGTCGTTCCGGCAGGCGCAGGGGCAACTCCCGCGTGTCGACCAACAGGCCGCCCAGCCCGCCCCCGACCTCGACCGCCACACGCTTGGCCCGCATCCCCAGCCACGTCCCGTCACGCGCCTCGAGCTCCACGGTGCCGGTCTGGCCCGGTGGAAGGTCGACCACCTGGATCGCTCCCGGCACCAGCTCGACCTCCAGCGCCTGCCCGTGGCTGCGCACGCGCAGCGTGCCCGGATGGCGCGAGGCGCGCAGGCCGGTGGCCAGGACCGCGCTGCCGAGCGGCACCAGGATGTCGTCGAGCAGGTCCGTCAGCAGCCGACGACGGTCGCCTTCGTCGTCAAGCGATCCGAGGGGGGCCAGGACGCGCGCGTGGTCGTAGGCCAGGGCCATCCCGCCGGGCCGCCGGAGCGTGTCGAGGAGAGCGAGGGCGATCGCGGGCGCGGGCGCGACGGCGAAGGCACCGCCGCTTGCCACGAGCAGGTCCGCCGGCGCATCGGCCGCGGCGTTGCCTCCCCCGCCGTCAGCGAGACGCCAGGCCGTGTCGAGGCGCACCAGGGCGGCCCGTGCGGCGGCCAACCGGAGGCGCGCCCCCTCCCCGGCTGCGTCGCGCCACGGCCAGAGGCGCAGGTTACGGACGCGGTCGCGCAGGACGAAGGTGTCGCCGCGCAGGGTCGACCAGGCCAGGATGGCGTCGGCCAGCCGGTCGTCCTCCAGCACCGCCTCGGGCACGAGCGCCGCATCGACGAGCTCCAGCTGCCCGCGCAGGCCTTCGGGCGTGGCGAGCACCCGCTGCCCGGCCGCCGCGCCCACGTCGACGGCGTCGATGCGCTGGCCCAGCACGGCGGCCAGCGAAGCGATCGCGGCGGTGAAGGCGGCGCGCCCGTCGGCGGGCCCCGCTGGCGCGCGCTCCGCACCGGCGCGCCCTGACGCCACGTGCGGCGGGCGTTGCCCGGCCTGGCGGGCGAGCTCGCCCGCGGCCCGGCGCAGCAGCGATCGCAGGGGATCCGGCGCCAGGCTTGCCGTCCGGGCGGGCGCCGGTCCCAGCACGATGCGCGCAGCCGGCCAGCCCTCGATCGCCTCGGCTGCCGCGCCAGTGAGCAGGCAGGGCAGGTCGCGACGCCGTTCGAGCACCGCCTGCAGGAGCGCGGCCAGGTCCGGTAGCGCCCGCCGCTCCTCGCCCGTCGGCCGACCCGCGGCACCCACGATGAGCAGGTCGAGGCCCTTTCCCAGCGCCAGTGCGGTGGCCTCGAGCGCGTCTGTCCGGTCGGGGCTGATGCGGCCCGCGACGGCCCAGCCCGCCCCGGACACCACCTGCTCGAGCTCAGCCAGGCGGCGCTCCGTCGCCGCGGCCAGGAGCGCCGACCGCGGCGGGCGGGTCGCGACTTCCAGGCGCGGCCAGTCCGTCCAGGGCGATGTCTCGCCGCCCTCGACGGGGAGCAGCCCCGGCTCGGCCATCCCGACGTCCCCCGCGAGGCGGGCCAGCAGCGGATCCACCGGGAGGCCGGCCGGCTGGGCGGCATGGGCCAGGAGGCGGAAGCGGCCCTCGACCTGTGCGATCAGCGCCGCCGCCGTCGAGGCGCTGCCGCGATCGAGCGTGAAGAACGCGAGCGGATCGTGCGCCACCGGTGAATCCTAGCCCGGCAGTGGGCTCCGATGCTGGCGCGCTCCGAACGTGCGCCGCGAGGGGACGCTCAGGCGTCCCAGCGCATGTCCTCGTCCAACTCCTCGAGCCGCTCCAGGAGCCGCTCGATGCCAGCATCGTCGGCGAGCACGCGCTGCACGTCGGCCAGGTCGCCGCCGAAGACGCCTCGCAGCACCGGGTCGAAGAAGAGCATCGCCTGGCTGCCCAGCGGCCGGTAGGGTCGGCTGGCCTCGAGGAACATCATCGCGGGGCCGGTCAGACCGCGCAGCTGGATCTCCCGGGCGACGGCTTCGACGACCTCCTCGCCCAACTCGTCGCGATCGGGCAGCCGCGGCCCGGTCATGCCAGTCCCGCCGTGGGCGCGGCCGCCTCGCGCGCGATCGCCCGGGCGAACGAGTTATAGGCCTCGGCGCCGCGCAGGGCGAAGATCACGAGACGCAGCGAGTGGGCCGTCCGCGTCTCATCGTGCACCGCGGCCAGCGTCACCTCCGCGGCGGCATCGAGGGGGAAACCGCCCACGCCCGTGCCGAGGGCCGGAAAGGCCACTCGTTCGAAGCCCAGGGCGTCTGCTGCCCGCAGCGCCGAACGGGTGGCCGCGTCGATGGACGCGGCACTGGTGCGGCGCTCGGCGTCGAGCGAAACCGCGTGGATCACCGCCTGGCAGGCCAGCGACCCGGCGCCGGTCACGACCGCCGAGCCGATCGCGACGAGTTGGGCGAGGAGGTCGTCGAAGCCGTCGCCCGGGAGATCCAGCTGCGCGGTCT
>DATHCS010000009.1:0-2488 GCA_035319405.1 Candidatus Dormiibacterota bacterium
CCCGCTCTGCCCCCCCGCTGCAGGTCCCTCGTCCGCGCCAGCAATCCCGTCCCCTTGCCCGTGTCGCGCCACGTGAGCAATTCCCATAGGAACCCGTCCCGCCGCTGATTTCGTCCGCGCCAGCAACCCCGTCCCCTCCACCGAGCGGGTCTACCTCTCCCCTGTCGAAAGCAGCGAAGTCGGCGGGGCGGGGCCTCGCCTGAGTCTCGGCCGCTCCGGACCCGCCCCGACGACTTCGCATTTTCGACGATGGGGGGTTTGGGGGGAGTAGAACTCCCCCCAAATACAATAGACGGGATGCACAAAGTCTTCTTGTACATGTTTACCGCTCAGGTTTTCGTCGCTGTCTCGTCGGAACGGATTCCTACCCGCTGCGCTGTCTCTCTCGGCGCTTCGCAGTGTGTGAATACAGCTGCCCGAGTGTTTGCGTGAGGTATTCAACCGTCGCCTCCGGGAGACGATCCACGGCGGCCAGCGCAAGCAGCGCGTCACCCAGCAGGCGGACGACGGTCGGGTCGCCGTCGCCCTCTTCGACGTGGTTCTCGATGGCGTTCAGGATGCCGGCGAAGTGCCCGAAGCGCTCAAGTCGGAGGCGGTCGAGCCGTCGCTCCATGGCAGCGAGCCATCGAACGGCTCGCGTGTCGTAGGCGGGGCCGAGGGACTCGCGCCGGTGTCTTGCGTCGCGCGGCTCGTGCTCGAAGCTCATGCGGGTCCTCGTGGGTGGCGGGGGCGGGATGCGGCTCGAGCTGGGGCGTGGGCCCGGGCGCAACCCGAGGGGCGGGCCGCTGCGTGGGCTCCGGCTGGGCCGGCAGCGGATGCTTCAGGATCGGCATCACATGGTCGGGATCCGGGCTTCGAAGCAGCTCCGGCAGCACGTCGGTCAGGCGCACGCCGTTGCGCTCGGCGGTGCGAGCGATCGACGTGAGGCGCTCGTGGACGATGGCGCCTTGAGCGGTGCGGTTGCCCGCCGAGATCTTGCGCACCAGGACGGCGGGACGGACCTCGCGTTCCGCCTCGTTGTTGGTCGGCGACAGCAGCGGCACGTCGAGGAATCGCAGGATCTCGTCGTGGTGTCGGCGCATGTGATCGGCCAGACGGCGGTTGGCGGGCTCCTGGATGTCGCCGCCCAGCAGCGCCGTCAGCTCGCCGTGCATCTGCGCGGTGCAGTCGGCGTACACCGCCGGGTCCAGGTCGTCCGTCAGCGCCTTGAGCGCCATGGCCTGTAGCAGAAGGCGCTGCACCGCCAGGGGGAAGCGAGCGGCCCCCCGCTCCTGCACCTCGAGGAGTTCGTCGCAGCGACGCAACAGGTGAGCGGCGCACTGCCCCTTTGGACAGGACACGGCGAGATATCCGGCCCAGCCGTCGACGCATAGGATGCCTTGGAAGTCTTCGCCCAGGATCTCGTTGGGGACGTCGCTGCCGCGGCTGGCGCGGATCGCATACACGGTCAGCCCCAGACCCGGTACGGCGAACACCCACAGCCAGACCTTCTTGGGGGAGCTCACGATGTGCCAGCCGGTTTCGTCGCTGTGGACGATCCCGGCCAGCCGCAGTTGCTCGACCAGCCACTGGTAGCTGGGCAGACAGCGATCACTGATGCGCTTGTCGGCGCGCACCAGGGTGCTCGGCGAGATGTACAGGCCAAACATCATCAGGAAGACGCCGCTGACCTTGCGATACACGACACCGACCCGGTGCTTCAGATCCGTCCCCAGCGTCAACGCCCGCGGGCCGATCTGGATACCGGCGGCGCCGTTGGCGGTCGAGCACTGCAGCGGGTGGCGGCTGCGCACGCGCCGGCGGCAGTGTGGGCAGCGTCCGCTCTGGTTGTGGAACCGTCGCACCAGGAGCTTGATCTCTTCGGGCAGGTCGATGACGACCTGCGGCTCGAGGTCGATCACCTCGTCCACGGACCCGCCGCAGTGCGGGCACGCGCACAGCGGGACGTAGTACTCCTCATCGATGTGGTCCGGCATGGGCCGGTTGGCGGCCGGGTGCCCGCGCTTGCGACCGGGGCGCCGCGGGTTGGCCTTGCGCCTCCGTCGCCCAAACGGCGCGGCCTGGCGCTTGGCAGCACGCTGCGCCTCCTCGAGCCTGGCTTTGAGCTTGGTGATCTCGTCCTCAAGCTGCCCGACACGTCGGGTCAGGCGACTGGCCGCGGAGCGGGCGGCGTCGCGTTCGGCGACGGCGACGTTGCGCTCGGCGATGGCGACGTCGTGCTCGGCGATGGCGGCGTCACGCTCGGCGATGGCGGCGTCACGCTCCCGTCCCAGCTGTTCGCGAGCGGCGAACAGGGGGGACAGAAGACGCTGGATCGCGCGGTGCACACCCAGCTTTGATCACAGGAGGTGGGGGTGTGTCGATCAAAAAATGCACTTCGAGGGGACAGCGACGGGGGGATGGACGGTAAACATGTACCTTTTTTTCTGCACGGGCGGCCGGGTGTGCCCGGGGGCACTGCGCGGTGCGAATGAGGGTTGCGCGGTCG
>DATHCS010000010.1:0-3132 GCA_035319405.1 Candidatus Dormiibacterota bacterium
CCACGCCCTCAGGGCTGGCGGACGCTCGCCCCTCCGCGGCGGACGAGGACGCGTGCAACGCGCGATCGCTCGCCTCACCGCGCCGTGTCGCAAGCGCCGCGTCGAGGCGTTCAAGCAAGAGCGTCGCGCGCATGCGCTCCAGGGTCTCGTGCGCCGTCTCCGCCGCGTCGATCGTCGCGAGAGCGTATCGGAAACACTCGCGACGCACCACCTGCGAGCGGCCGGGTAGAGTGGCGGCGTGGAGGAAGGGGCGGCGCCCGGGGCCAGCGAACGGCGGATCGTGACGATCCTCTTCGCTGACCTCGTTGGGTTCACCAGCCTCGCCGAGGGGCTCGATCCGGACGACCTGGCCATCGTGCAGGACGCCTACTTCGCCACCGTGCGTGAGGTCTGCGCTCGCTACCGAGGCCGGCTGGAGAAGTTTATCGGCGACGCGGCCGTGGCGACCTTCGGCGTGCCCACGACCGCGGATGACGACGTCGCTCGCGCCGTGGCCGCAGGCCTCGCGCTGACCCACGCCGTCGGAGACCTCGGGGCCCGCCTCGGCCTGTCAGCCGATGAACTCCGCCTGCGCGTGGGTATCAACACGGGAGAGGTCTCGGTCGCGATGGGCGGACCTGATGCCGGCCGCGTGACCGGCGATCCGGTGAACGTTGCCGCCCGCCTCCAGACGGCAGCCGAGCCCGGCACGGTGCTGCTCGGCGAGGTGACGGCCCTTGCCGTCGAGGGCGCCGTGGAGCTCGGCCCAGTGCAGGTGCTGCAGCTCAAGGGCAAGGAGGCGACCGTCCGCGCACGGCGCGCCCTGGCCATGCGCGCCGACGCATCGCGCGAGGCGGCGATGGGCCGACTGAGGGCTCCGCTCCGGGGCCGAGCGGGTGCACTCGACACGGTGGCCGCGGCGGCGGCCCGTGCAGCGGCTGGCGAGCAGGTCCGTGTCCTGATCGTCGCACCGCCCGGCGTGGGCAAGACACGCCTGCTGGCCGAGGCGCGAGCCACGTTGGCGGACCGAGTCGGCATGGCCGTCACCGGTCTCCGGGTTCGCCCGGAAGAGCCGCAGCCGTTCGCCATCGTGGAGCAGCTCCTCCGGGGGGCACTCGAGGCGGCCGCCCCGGGGCCGCTCGACAAGCCCGCGATCCGCGCGGCCGTTGCGGGGGCCTGTCGTCGTGCGGGCGGGACCCGTGAACGGGCCGACGTGGTCGGCGATTCGGTGCTCGGGTTGCTCGGCGCGTCCAGCGCCGGCGCCGACGGCAGCGGAGCGAGCGACGTTTCGGCCGATCCGGGCGCGGACGATCGAACGGCCCGCTTCGTCGCCTGGAACGAGGCGCTCGCCGCCCTGGCCGGGGCCGGTACGGCCGCCTGGCTGATCGAGGACCTGCACTGGGCCGGCACCGACGCGCTCGACTTCCTGGACGTCGCCGCGGCGGCGCCCGGACCCCTGCGCACCCCGGGACGTCCGGGCAGGGTCGTCATCGCGACGGCTCGCCCTGCGCTCCTCGAGCGCCTTGGATCGCGGCCCTCCGGGCCCCCGGAGTGGCAGGTCCTACACCTCCCCACACTGGCGAGTGGTGACGCCGAGGCGCTCGTGCATGACCTTGCGGGGGACGCGCTGCCGGCGGGCCTCGTGGCGCACCTCGTCGAACGTTCTGATGGCAACTGCCTCTTCATCGAGGAGGTCCTGCGCATGTGGATCGGCCTCGGCGTCCTGCGGGAGGACCCGGGGGGCCGCCTCGAGCTCGCCGTCTCCGACCAGGAGGTCCCACTGCCCGCCACGGTCCAGGCGGTCTATGCGGCCCAGCTCGACGACCTGCCACCGCCGGCTCGGGCGGCGGCCCGGCGTGGCTCGGTCAGCGGCCGTCGCGTGCCCCGGAGGGCCATGGCCGCGCTGGGCATCGAGGCAGCCGAAGAGGCACTGACCACGCTCTTGCGTCGGGCATTCTTCTCCGGTCCCCAGGCTGACCCGCTGCTCGGCGAGGAGTACACCTACCGGCACGCGCTCCTTCACGACGCGGGCTACGCGAGCCTTGGCCGCTCTGAGCGGGCCGCGCTGCATGCGCGCCTGGCGGATTGGCTCGCATCGGTGGCGGCTGACGATGCGCAGCGCGACGAGCTCGCAGGATCCATCGGAAGCCAGTACGCCGCGGCCCTGGCCGCAGCGCCAGCGCTCGCGTCGACCATCGCCGAGGGACGCGATCGGAGCCAGCTTGCCCAGCAGGCCGCGATGTGGCTCGAACGAGCCGCCACGCACGCCATGCGTCTGACGGGGTACGCCGCGGCCGCCGATGCACTGCGCCAGGCCGCCGAGCTCACGCCAGCCGATGACGTGCTCGCTCTTGCGAGGCGGTCGCGTCTCCTCGGCAGCGTCCTCGCGCAGACGCAGGACCTTGCAGGCGGGGCAGCGATGCTCGAACGGGCCACCGCCCTGGGGCGTTCGCTGCTGGATGGTCCCGGCACGACGGTGAACGACCGGACGGCGGCGCGATCCGAGTACGCGGCCGCGGCGGCCGCCTGGTCCGCCGCGCGCTACGAGCAGCTCCGTTTCGCCGAGGCGACGCAGATCGCCGACGAGGCGCTCTCGGTACTCGGGGAGGCCGAGCCGCACGACGTCCCGCTGCTCCTTGCTCGCATCCGCGGCCGCGAAGGGACCACCAACGCGTACGCCGCGCTCGCAGACGAGGCCGCCGAGGTCGTCGCCCAGGCCCGGGCTGCTGGCGACCTGGAGGGGATCTTCGAGGCCCGCCGCGTCTATCTGGCGCTGAGCAGCAGTGTGAGCGAGTCGAGCGTTGATGACTGGCTCGGGCTGCACGCCGATGCGATCGCCCTGCGCCGATGGCCGGTCGCGGTCGGCGCCCTCGTCAACGCCGGCTCGATCGCGGCCGAGAGCGATCCCGATCTGGGAAGCCGCCTGCTTGGCGAAGCCGCCTCGCTCGCCGCCGTGCATGGCCTCGACGAACGGCTGGCCTGGATCCACCAGGCCAACGCGGAGCTGCACTTCCGCGACGGCCAGTGGGCCCAGAGCATCGACGAGGCCGAGGCGGCCCTCGAGCTCGGGGCCCGGCTCAGCCTCGACCGAGTCGTCGTCCGGACCTGGTTCGTCCTCACGGCCATCGCCGCGGCCAGGTCGGACGGGCCGCG
>DATHCS010000011.1:0-2452 GCA_035319405.1 Candidatus Dormiibacterota bacterium
ATCGCGTTGACCTCGATCTCGACCCCTTCGGCCACCAGCCGGTCGACCTCCTGCTGCACGATGTCCTTGGGCAGGCGGAACTCGGGGATGCCGTAGATGAGCACCCCGCCGGGCGCGTGAAAGGCCTCGAAGATGGTCACCTGGTGGCCCGACTTGACGAGCTCGCCGGCGGCCGTCAGGCCGGCCGGTCCCGAGCCCACGATGGCCACCCGGTGCCCGCTCGACGGGTGAGCGCCGTGGTGCAGCTCGTCGGCGTGGGCGGCCGCCCAGTCGGCGACGTACCGCTCCAGCGCGCCGATCGCGACCGGATCGCCCTTCTTGCCGCGCAGGCACAGCTTCTCGCACTGCGTCTCCTGGGGGCAGACACGACCGGTGACGCAGGGCAGCGCGTTGTCGTCGAGGAGCGATTCCGCCGCGCCGTGCAGGTCGCCCTCCGCGACCAGGTCGATGAAGCGTGGGATGTTGACGCGCACCGGGCAGCCGTCGATGCACTTGGGGTTCTTGCACTGCAGGCAGCGCTCGGCCTCGGCCGCGGCGAGGATCTGCGTGTAGCCGAGGTTGACCTCCTGGAAGTCGCGCGCCCGGACCTTGGCGGGCCGCTCGGGCATCGCCGTACGCGGCAAAGCCATCCGCTCGCGCGGGTTGTAGCCGGGTCGCTCGCTCATCGCGCGAGGCCCGGATCGGCCAGTTGCGGCCCGAGGTGGCAGGGGCCCCGCCGGGCCATCGCCGCCTGCTCGAACTCGCGGTAGGTGCCCAGTCGCTCCGCCAGCTCGGCGAAGTCGACCTGGTGGGCGTCGAACTCCGGCCCGTCTACGCACGCGTAACGGGTCTCGCCGCCGATCGTCACGCGGCAGCCGCCGCACATGCCCGTGCCGTCGACCATGACCGGGTTGAGCGAGACGATGGTGGGCACGCCGTACTCGCGGGTGAGCTTCTCGAGGGCGCGCATCATGGGCACCGGCCCCACCGCGTAGACGATGTCGATGCCGCCCGCGTCGAGGAGGTCCTTGAGGGCCTCGGTCACGAACCCGGGTCGCCCGTAGCTGCCGTCATCGGTGCAGGTGATGACCTCGCCCTGGCGGCGCAGCTCCTCCTCGAAGATCACCAGCTCGCGCGTGCGGCCGCCGATGACGCTGGTCACCCGCACGCCGCGCTCGTGCAGGCCCTGCGCGATGGGATGCACGACCGCCGTGCCCACGCCGCCGCCGACGCACACGGCGTGACCCTGCTCGAGCAGCTCCGTTGGGCGTCCCAGCGGCCCCGCGATGTCGCTGATCGCGCCGCCCGCCTCCTGCTCCACCAGGTCGCTGGTGCTCTTGCCCACGGCCTGGATGACGAGCGTGATCGTGCCGGCCTCGGGGTCGGCGTCGGCGATGGTCAGCGGGATGCGCTCGGCGCCCGGTCCGAGGCGCACGATCACGAACTGGCCGGGCCGACGGATCTGGGCGACCCGGGGCGCCTCGACGACCAGCCGCGCCACGTTCGGCGCGAGGACCTCCCGTTCGATGATGCGGTGCATTCCCTGACACTTCCGATTCGAGCTGCCACGGCCATGGTCGACCCCGGCGGACCGTACCTGTATGACCAGGCTGCACGTTTCGAGCGGGCCGAACGTCACCTCGACCCTGCCACTCGGCCCCCACGCCGCGGCGGCCGCATGGCGGAGGTTCCGCCCGCCGTTACCCTTCCGCGGCCTGCCGCTCGGCCGCGGCGACGGCCTCCGCCCCGGGCTTGCCCTTCGGCCAGTAGAGCTCCTTCTTGACGTGGAACTCGGGGAAGCCGCGGGCCATCAGCACCGCCTCGACGTTGAGGATCATCTCGGGATTGCCGCAGATGTAGACGACGGTGCGTTCGGGGCGCAGGCCGAGGTCCTTGCAGAGGGCGCCGATGACCGCCTCCGCGCGCCCCGTGCGGCCGGTCCAGCCGGCGTTGCGCGGCTCCTGGGGACGGGAGACGGTGGGCACGTAGGTGACGGGATAGGTCCCCTCGTCCTGCCAGGCCTCCAGCAGGTCGCGGTAGCCAAGCTCGTCGACGTAGGAGCAGCCGTGCAGCAGGATCGTGCGGCGCGGCCGCCCGGCCGCCAGCGTCTCCCGCATCATCGAGATGAACGGCGCGACGCCCGTGCCGGTGGCCACGTAGAGGTGCGTGCGGTGGTCGTCCGGCTCGAGCAGGAACTTGCCCTTCGGCCCGATCATGCGCATGCCGTGCCCCACGGGAAGGCGCCACAGCAGGGTCGTGAAGCGCAGGATGGGCACCAGGCGCACGTAGAACTCGTAGCCGCCGTCTCCAGCCTCACGCGGCGCCGAGGCCACCGAGTACGGCCGCTGTACGAGCCTGTCGTCGGCGTAGACGCCGATGGTCATGTACTGGCCGGGCTCGAACCGCACGGGCGCGCCGTCGTAGCGGACCCAGAAGTAGGCCAGATCGGATCCCTCGTCGACGCGTCGCACGA
>DATHCS010000012.1:0-3506 GCA_035319405.1 Candidatus Dormiibacterota bacterium
CGATCGTTGAAGGCCTTGAAGTCATCGAGGTCCGCCATCAGCACGCTGAACGGCTCGGCTCCGCCAAGGGCGCTCGCGAGCGCGTCCTGGAACGCGCCGTGGTGACCGAGGCCGGTGAGCGGATCGGTGCGCGAGGCGACCAGCAGGCGCTGGTGCACCTGCGCGTTCTCGAGGGCGATGGCGGCGTGGTTGGCGAAGAGCTTGACCAGGTCGAGCTCCTCGGGCGCGAAGTCGGCCTTCAGGCGGTAGAGGTTGAGCGAGCCGATGACGCCGCCGGGACTGTGCAGCGGCGCCACGATGATCGACTCATCCTCGTCCTCGGGCGTGCCCGGGACATGGGCGACGCGCGGGTCGCGGTCGGCGTCGTTGATCAGCTCCGCTTCACCGCGGGCCACCACGTCACCGGTGATGCCCTGGCCGAGCCCGAGACGGGCCTGCAGCACCTGCTCGGCGTACTCGTCGCGGGCGAAGACGGGCACGAGCTGATCGTGGGCCTCGTCCACGAGGTAGATGGTCAGCGTGTCGTGCGGCACGACCTCGGCCAGCGTGTCGGCGATCGCCTCGAGCGTCCCTTCGTGGTCGCGCGTCTTCAGCAGCCGCTCCGTGATGGTCAGCAGCTGGTGCTGGTGGGCGAGCTGGCGTTCCAGGCGCTCGCTGCGCCGCTCGAGCTCCTCGACCTGGTGCGCGTTGACCAGCGCGACGGCCGCCTGGCGCCCGAGGATTTGCGCCAGGCGCAGCTCGCTGGGCTCGAAGGCGTCGAGCCCGAGGCGAGAGATCTCGAGCACGCCGTAGATCGCGTCCTCGAAGTCGAGCGGCACCACGATCATCGACTCGTCGACGTCGGGCGTGCCCGGGATGTCCTGCATGCGCGGGTCGATCGACACGTCGGGGATGATCTCGGCCCGGCGCGTCATGGCGATCGTGCCCCCCAGGCCCTCGCCCAGGACCAGGCGCGTGTTGTCCGGCGTCTCCTCCATGTACTCCTCGACGTGGGCCCGCAGCGTCACCGCCTCGAGGGTCTGCCCGTCGGGCTGCAGCACGTAGAAGCGGAGTCCGTCGTAGTGCAGCAGGCTGTCGAACTCGCGGGCGACCGCCTCGCCCACCCCGGCGACGTCCCGCGACCGGTTGAGCTGGCGGGACAGCGCCTCGATCCCCTCCAGCTGCTGCGCCCAGCGCTGCGCCTCGGCCATGAGACGGGCATTGGTGATGGCGGTGCCGGTCTGCGCCGCGACGGCCATGATGCGTTCGGTCTCGAGGGGCGTGAAGTGGCGCGGCTGCTGGGTCACCAGCACCAGCAGCCCCCATACCTCGGCGGCGTCGAGGACCGGCGCGATGATGCCCGAGTGGACGCCCATGCTGGCGATGAGGTCGCGGGCCACGGTGATCTGGGCAGGCAGGTCGTCGAGCACCACCGGCAGGCGCTCCTCCACCACGTGGCGCAAGAGGGCCGATTCGCGGATGGGAATGCGGAAGCCGGCCGGCACAGGCAGGCTGCCGGCCGCGGCCCCTGGGGTGAGGAGTCCTCCGTCCGGACTCGCGACGAGGCGCACGAACCCGGCCAGGTCCACGGCGAAGATCTCGTACAGGCGCTCGCTCACCAGCCCGGTGATCGTCGCCTCGTCAGACAGCTCGGAGAGCCGGGCCGAGAGGTCGGCCAGGGCAGCGAGCTCGCTCAGCAGCCCACCTTGCTCGGCCACCAGCCGCTCCAGCTGGCGCTGCTGCGACGCGGGCGACGGGGGTGGGAGGATCGTGCGGGGAGGGTGCGGCGGTGCGGACGCGGCCTGCGGCGGCCCGGGTGGCGAAGGCGGCAGCAGTGCCCCGCCGGCCCCACCTGCCAGGTGCTCGTCGAGCCGGGAGCGCTTGAAGCGCCACGTGCGTCCGACCTTCGTGGCCGGCAGCTGGCCCCGCTGCGCCAGTCGGTAGAGCGTGCGCACGGGGATCGCCAGGTAGGTGGCCGCCTCCTCGATGTCGATCCACTCGTCGAACGAACCGGACTGGCCCTGCGCATTCACGCCCGCTGCGCTCCGTCGTTGCCGCTTGTTGCCACTTGCTGCAGCGTAGGGGCCGGTCATCGGCCGTCGATAGGACGTTGGTCACGGGCCCCTTTAGACTTCGCGCTCACGTGGACGCGCCCTTCGCCCTTCCCGACCCCCGCCTCCAGACCCGGCTCCTCGCGCACGTGGACGTCGAGGAGAAGATCCCCCGCGCGCTGCAGCAGCTCGGCCCGGTCGCCGATCGGCGCGTGCTGCTCGTCGGCGGGGACCGGCACGGGTTCCGAGCCCGGCAGCTTGCCGTGCTGGGGGCGCGCGTGAGCGTGGCCGACCCGCTGGCCGGCACCTCGAGCGTCAGCGCGCACCCTGGCGAAGGTGTCGACGCGCCCTACGAGGTGGCCATCGCGCTGTGGCCGGGTGCGGTGGGACCAGCGGCCACCACGGAAGCCCAGGTCCCGCCCGCACCGGATGGGGCGCTTCGCGAGCTCGAGCGGGCCGTGGCCCCGGGCGGCCGCCTGTTGCTCGTCGAGGACTACGGGCGTGACGATGTCGCCGGCCTGTGGGGGGATCCGTCCCGGGAGGCGCGCCTCGTTGCGTGGAGCCGCCGCGATGGGCCCCTCCTCGCCGAGGGCTACCGACTGCACGTCCTGCACTGCTGGTGGACCTTCCGGGATCTGGCCCAGGCGGCCGAGCTCCTGGCGGCGGCCTTCCCGGATGCCGGACCGTCGATCGCTGCGGGGCTGCGGCGACCGCGGCTGAGCTACAAGGTGGCGGTGTACCACCGAACGGTGCCTCCAGAAGCCGAGGCGGCATGAGGGCGGCACCGGCCAGGGGGACGACGTGAGCGGCGGTGGGCAGGTGCCGGGACGGCCGGTGGCCACCGCGAGCGCCGTGACGGGGCGGCCACGACGCTCCCGCGTCACGCCCGTCCGGGTGGCCCTGGCGGTCGGATTGGGAGTGGGACTGGTCCTCATGGTCTACGGCGCGCGGATCGCCCATGACGACACGCAGATGCCGATCCTCGTGGCGGGCATGGTCATCTTCGGAATGGCCTGCCTGGCCCTCGCCCTCGCCGGTGCGACGACCGTGGTGCGCGCCGGCAAGGATGGCGACACGCGCTCCGCCTTCTTCGCCGCCCTGCTGGGCGGAGTCTGCGCGCTGCTGGCCGCCGGATCGCTGGGTGGCGCCGTGATCCTGGCCATGGTCTGGCGGAGCGCCTGACCGGCCGGCGGCCGCGCGGGGCCGCGCGTGTACACTCGGCCTGCCCGGCCCCCATCGTCTAGAGGCCTAGGACGCCACCCTTTCAAGGTGGAGATCAGGGGTTCGAATCCCCTTGGGGGCACCAGGCCGGCCCAGCCTCGCGGATCTCTGCCGGCACCCGGCCGCCCGCCGCGCGGGCGTCTACAATCGCGGGGCCATGCCGAACGTCTTCCGCGGGCGCGAGATCCTGGGCATCCGCATCCCCACCGTCTTCGAGGAGACGGATGCCATCGTCTGCGAGGGCTGCGGGACGCC
>DATHCS010000013.1:0-4046 GCA_035319405.1 Candidatus Dormiibacterota bacterium
TCGTCTTCTCGGGCGACCTGGGCCGTCCGGACACGCCGATCCTGCGGGACCCCACGGCCATCGTCGACGGCGCCGACTACGTGCTCTGCGAGTCGACCTACGGCGGCCGCGAGCACGAGCCCGAGGCCGAGGCCGTCCGCCTGCTGGCAGAGGCGATCCAAGCCACAGCCGATCACCGCGGGGTGCTGCTCGTGCCATCCTTCGCCATCGGCCGCACCCAGGAGGTCATCTGGCACCTCGACCGGCTCCTGGAGGCCGGGCAGATCCCCCACCTGCCGCTCTTCGTCGACTCCCCGATGGCCTCCGGCGCGACCGATGTCTACCGCGAGTTCCCGGGCTACTACGACGAGCAGACGACGCAGCTGCTGAAGACGGGCGCCTCGCCGCTCGACTATCCCGGTGCGACGTTCACCAACAGCGCCGAACAGTCGAAGGCCATCCGCCACGCCCCGCGGCCCTACATCATCATGTCGGCCAGCGGGATGCTCACCGGCGGCCGTATCGTCCACCACCTGCGCGACCTGATCGACGACCCCGAAGCCATGATCCTGTTCGTCGGGTACCAGGGCGAGGGCACGCTCGGGGCGCACCTCCAGGCCGGAGCCGACCAGGTGCGCATCGACGGCGAGTGGCGGGAAGTGCGCTGCGAGATCCGCTCCATCAGCGGCTTCAGCGCTCACGCCGACGAGAGCGAGCTGGTGGACTGGCTGCGCGCCTTCACCGCGGCAGCCCGCCGTCCGCGCGAGGTCTTCATCGTGCACGGCGACCCCGATGCCGAGGTGGCCCTCGAGGGACGCATCCGCGAGCTCGGGCTGGCGCCGCACCGGCCAGCCTGGCGCGAGTCCGTCGAGCTGAGCTGAAGCGCACCCGCCGCGGTAGGCTTCTGACATGGCCATCGTGAACCGGCGCATCGACCAGCCCACGGGCGCGCTCCGCGGCGAGCTCGTGCTGGCGACCATCCAGCTGAGCGTGCTGCGCTGGGATCCCACGCCTGCGGCGGAGAGCGGCCGCCGGGCAGGCGAGGGCCGCCACATCCTGTACCTGCACGGACTGGGGAGCGGGGGCGTCACGGCCTGGCGTCTCGCCGAGGCCCTCGCTGCAGACGGCTGGCATGTCGACGCACTGGACATGCCCGGCCACGGCGGCTCCCGCTGGCTGGGCGCCGACGGCCGACCGCTTCCGGACCAGGAGGCCGTCGAGGCCAACCTCTACGGCCTGGACAGCATGGTGGGCATCCTGCGCGAGGCCATCCAGCGGCTGGAGCTGCCGGTGGCGCCGGCGCTGGTCGGTCACTCCTGGGGCGCTGCCGGCGCGCTGGCGGTGGCCGCCACGGGCATGCCCGTCGAGCGCACCGTGCTGGTCGACCCGCCCTTCGCCTCTCCCGTGCAGGCACTCCGCCTCGCAGACGAAATCCAGGCCGAGCTGCGGCCCGACCTCGACTCCGCGCTGGCGGAGGTGCGGACCTGGCCGGAGTACCGCGACGAACGGGACATCCAGTCCCGCGCCATCGCCCTGACGCAGGTATCGCCGCATGCCGTGCAGGCCATCTGCCAGAACGTGCGCTCCTGGAGCGTGCTGGACGAGGCCGAGACCTGGCGCCAGGCGCGTGAGCAGTCCCCGCTCGAGGTCATCACGGGCGACGCGGCCGCGGGGAGCATGGTCGGCCCGGCGGACCTGGAACGCCTGCGACGGCTGCTCGGCAGCGAGCACGTGACGGTCCTGCCCGGCGCGACGCATAGCCCGCACCGCAGCGATTTCGAGTCGTTCCTGGCCGCGCTCCGCCGGGCCTTCGTGGCCGCCTGACCCGGAGATCAGGCGCCGGCCGCACGCCTCAGCGTCATGGCCCGCCCGTAGAGCGCCTCGTATTCCGAGGCCGGCCGCGCCCAGGAGTGGTCCCGGCCCATGGCCACGTCCTGCAGCCGCCGCCAGCGTTCCGCGTCGCGGTACGCCGCCACCGCCCGTCGCACGGCATCGCGCAGCCCGGCCACGGGCTCGACTGACGTCGCGAAGGCGAAACCGTCTCCCCTGAAGGGGTCCGCGTCGGCGTCGACGACCGTGTCGGCCAGTCCGCCGGTGGCGCGCACGACCGGCAGGGTGCCGTAGCGCTGGGCGATGAGCTGGCCCTGCCCGGACGGCTCGAAGCGCGAGGGCATGAGGAAGAGGTCACAGCCAGCGTAGATCCGGCGCGCCTCGTCGCGGTCGAAGCGATCCAGCACGGCCACCCGGTCCGCGCGCTCCGCGGCGAAGGCCTGAAGACCGCCGATCAACTCGTCGTTGCCGGTCCCCAGCACGACCAGGCGCGCCCCGCCGGCCACCAGCGCCGGAGCCGCCGCAGCCACCACGTCGAACCCCTTCTGCGGGTCGAGCCGCCCGATCATGCCGAGCAACGGCGCACCGCGTTCGTCCCACGAGCCGGGACCGCTGCCGAGCCGCTCCGACGCGCCGTCGGAGAGGCCGTGGCGCGCCAGCAGGTCCGCCTTGCAGCGTGCCTTGCCGTCCAGCTCGCGGCGGCGGTAGCGGGCTGCCAGGACGGGATCCGTGGCCGGATCCCACAGCTCGGTGTCGAGGCCGTTGAGGATCCCCGAATACCGTGACGCGCGGGCCCGCAACAGGTCATCGAGGCCGGCGCCGTACTCAGGCGTCTGCGACTCGCGGGCGTATGTCGGGCTGACCGTGTTGACGAGTTCCGCCGCGGCGATGCCTTCACGCAGCAGGTCCACGCCAGCGGCATCGCCCACGCGTGCGGGCAGGTCGAGGCGCCAGGCCTCGGCCCGCGGCGTCCAGCCGTGATAGGCCAGGTTGTGGCAGGTGAGTGCCGTGGCCATGCCGGCGAGGACCGGCTCGTCCCCGTAGCGGTGGCGCAACAGGAGCAGGCCCGGCGCCGACTGCCAGTCGTGACCGTGCAGCACATCGACCGCCACGCCCTCGGCGCGCATGGCCTCCAGCGCGGCCCGCCCGAGGAGCGCGAAGCGACCGCCGTTGTCGGGGAAGTCGTGCCCGGCTTCGCCATAGAGCCCCGCCCGGTCGAAGGCCTCGGGATAGTCCACCAGGCGCAGGCGGTAACCGTCTCCCGGCAGCGTCAGGAGGTCCACCGAGGCGACGTCGCCGGGATCCCGGCGCGCACCGGGCGCCTGGCCGAACGGGACGCTCAGCACCTCGCGTCGGACGAGTCCCTCGTCGACGGCGACCCCGCGGTAGCGCGGCAGGTAGACGTCGACGTCGTGCCCGCGCCGCCCGAGCGCCCGTGACAGGGCGTCGACGACGTCGGCGAGGCCGCCCGTCTTGGCGTACGGCTCACACTCGGAGGCCAGCATCGCGATGCGCACCGCGCAAGCCTAGCGCGCGGTATACGATTGCCGGCCTTGATATCGTTGCCCACCATCCCTTCGACCGAGCTGGTCGCGCTACGCCTCCCGCCCCAGCTCGAGGGGCTCCGACGCCTCGCCTACAACCTCTACTGGGCCTGGCATCCGGATGCACGCGAGCTCTTCAGCCGCGTCGATGCGCGCGCCTGGGACCGCGACCGCAACCCGATCTCGGTCCTGCAGGGCGTGCGCAACTGGACCGCCCTGCTCGAGAACGAGAACTTCATGGGCGACTACCAGGAGATCCTGGATCGCTTCGACACCTACATGGCGAACGGCACGGGCCACTGGTACCAGCGTCGCCATGCCCGCGAGCTCGATGGCCCGGTGGCCTACTTCTGCGCCGAGTACGGCCTGCACGAGACGCTTGGTACGTACTCGGGCGGCCTGGGGGTGCTGGCCGGCGACCACTGCAAGACCGCCTCGGACATGGCCCTGCCGTTCGTGGCGGTGGGGCTCTTCTACCGGCACGGCTACTTCCGCCAGACCATCGACGCCGACGGCCACCAGGAGCATGCCTACCCCGACTACGACCCCCGCGCCTATCCCCTCAAGCGCGTCATCGGCGCGGATGGCTCACCGCTGCTGATCCCCATCGAGCTGCCCGGACGTGTCGTGCAGGCCGCCGTGTGGCACGCCGCGGTCGGTCGGGTGCCGCTCCTGCTGCTCGACACCGACATC
>DATHCS010000014.1:0-2703 GCA_035319405.1 Candidatus Dormiibacterota bacterium
GCCGTCGGGAGACAACGACCAGGAACCGACGTGGCTGCTCGGGGAGGGCGCCACGATCGCGTGGAGGTCGGTCCCGTCGCGATTGACCTCGTACAGGCCCTCGCGCTGTGGAACCAGGCCGCTGACGCCCACGCCCAGGAAGACGATCCGCGAGCCATCCGGTGGCCGATAGGCCGCCTCGAGGACGGCCATCCCAACATCCAGCGTCCGCATGGCACTGCCGTCGTTCCGCGCGATGGACAACACCGTATGAGCCTGGCCCATCACGGCGGGCACACCCACGATGAGGGCCTCGCGGCCGTCGGGCGCCATGGCGTAGCCGCTGATATCGGCCATCAAGCCAGGCGTCAGGCGGCTGAGTCCCGTCCCATCCGCGTGGACCTGGTACAGCCAGCCAGGACCCGCGAAGCTGGGGTCTGTGCGCCTGAAGATGAGCGACCGACCATCGCGGGACCAGATCGGATCGCTGTCGATCTCTGGGCCGGTCGCGATGGCGGTCCGCGCTCCGGTGATCGGGTCGACCGTGTAGATGTCGCCGTTCACCGCGTAGGCGATGCGGCCGTCGGCGGCCGGCCCGAACGGGGGGGGCAAGTGGGGTCGGGCCCCAGCCGTGAGCAGCGAGCCGATGATGAGGAGCGCTAGGAGCAGGGCAAGGAGGCCCGCAACGCGCCATGGGAACGGTGCGAGGCGCGCAGCGTGCGATGTCGCGGCGGTCATGGGAAACCACCTTTCGGGGAAGCTCCAGGCGGGCCGCTGGCGCAGGCCGGCGGTCCGTTCGACGATGTCCGCTACGTATTCGGGCGGGCGCGGCCCGGCCAGCTCCTCCAAGAGCTCGGGCAGATTCCGTTCGAGGCGGTCGAACCTGGTCACGCGAACTGTCCTCCCGGGACCGGCGCACCCGCAGACGCCTCGGTGCCCTCGATGCTGGAACGCATCAGGCCGAGCGACCGACTGAGACGTGATTTCGCCGTACCGAGCGGTATGCCCAGGGTGCCCGCAACTTCGGGCAACGGCATCCCGCAGTAGTAGTGCAGGACGATCACCGCGCGCCACTCCGGCTCGAGGAGCCGGAGTGCGCGGTCGAGGAGTTCTCGATCGACGACCGCGGACGCCAGATCGGGCGTTGCCGAACCGGAGGCCGGGGTCAGCTCGACTTCGATCGGGCGCCGTCGCCGGCGGCGGGCCGTGTCGAGACAAGCATGGACCGTCAGACGGTGGAGCCAGGCGTCGAACCGCTCCGGGTCGCGCAACGCAGGCAGATCGCGCCAGGCCCGCACCAGCGCCTCCTGGACAGCATCGCGCGCGAGCTCGCTGTCGCGGAGGATCAGGCGGGCGGCCCCGTCCAGCCGCGCGATGGCCGCGCCGATGAGCACCGCAAAGGCGTCATGATCGCCTCGCCCGGCTCGCTCGACGAGCTGTCGCTGGTCCACGGTCGCCCTCGATGGCGCGGCCGATCGGCCGCACTCGGATGGTATGGCGTCGTTGAGGGCCGAACCGTTCCCTCGCCCTCGCCCGGGGTTTCGGGGCGTGATCCGGCTACATCTCGGCCAGGGGCCGCACCTCGACCCGCAGGCCCGGGCTGGGCGGCACCGCACGGGCGGCCTCGATCGCCGCATCGAGCCCCGGGCAGTCGACCAGGTAGTACCCGCCCAGCTGCTCCTTGGTCTCGATGAACGGCCCGTCGGTGATCATCCCGCCCTCGCGGACCACGACGGCCGTCGAGCTGGCCTGGAGCGGCTCGCCCTCGAGCAGCCAGCCACGCCCTCGCATGGCCTCCGCGAAGTCGGTGTGGGCCTGCATGATGGCCCGCCGCTCCTCCGTGCCGAGCGACAGCTCGGCCGTCTCGTCACCGTAGAGGAGGAGCAGGTATCGCATCGCCGATCCCTCACCACGAGTGCCGCGGGCCAGGACCTCGGGCGTGCCCCCGGCCTCACGCGGCGTACACTCGAAGCATGGCAGATGCGCCGCGCATGGATGACGAGCGTTGGCAGCCCGGCATGCCCGTGCTGGCGCGCCAGGAGCAAGGCGCCTCCACGGCGGCATCTCCGGCACGACGACTGCCCCAGCGCGTCCCCGAAACGACCCCCACGCCGCTCCAGGGCGTCTTCATCTACCTCTCCGTGGTGGCCTTCCTCTGTGGGACGGTCGCCATCAGCGCACTCGAGCTCGGCCAGCCCCCCGACGCACCGGTCGTGCGCTGGCCGGTGGTCGTTGGGGCCGCCCTGCTGCTGATCCTGACGGCGGACGCGGCCGTGCGCATCTCGCGCTCCGCGCGCGCCTGGTGGCCCGTCGACCACGGTCGCGCGCTGTTCCGCGTCGTGTGGGTGGCCGTGCTCGGAGCGGGCGCGGTGGTCGAGCTCGCGGCTGTAGCGATCGTGCTGCTGGCCTAGTCGCGATGGACCCGCTCGACCGGCCCGATCGGCCACCCGCCCGCCCGGCCTTCCTCGACCGGCCGAGCGATCGAGCCCAGGGGCCCGACCTGGTGAGCCACCCCGACCTGCTGGAGAGCGAGCCGTGGGACGAGGAGCGAGCCCCGGGCGGCGTGCCGTACTGGCTGGGCGAAATGCTCAACTACTGCTCGCGATGTGGCGAGGCGCTCCGCTTCGGGCCCCTCGCCGGCGATCACCGCGAGCGGCTGGCCTGCCCCGCCTGCGGTTTCATCGCCTACGTCAACCCGCGCCTGGTGGTGACGACGTTACCCAT
>DATHCS010000015.1:0-4984 GCA_035319405.1 Candidatus Dormiibacterota bacterium
CCATGGCTCGCGCCGCGGCCTCGTTGGCCGCCTGCAGCTTGGTCATGGCCTCGCGCTGCTCCGGGGTCAACAGGGACAGCTCGTGCTCGGCAAACGCGTTCCGCACCCCCGGGTAGTTGAGGTACAGGAAGATCGCGCCGGCCAGCAGCCAGGGCACGGTCTCGGCCTCGATGGTCGAGCCGAACAGCAGGGCCATGAAGCCGAAGATCAGGGTGAAGATGCTGATGAAGATGCCGAAGGACCAGGCGTAGGCGCGCACGTTCCAGAAGCCGGCAGCCACCCACAGCCAGATGGCGGCCAGCAGGAGCGCCCACAGGGCCTGTCCCCACTGGGCCTCGTTGAACGAGACGTCCTTGCCCACGAAGTTGAAGCTGACGACGCCCATGAAGACGAGCATCCGCCATAGCTCCACGAGCGCGGCGAGCACGGCGCCCGCGGCCAGGAGCGTCACGCCGATGGGTCGATGCATATGCCGTCGAAGCCTCCTCTGCAGGTGAACTGGGCCACCGGCCGCCGATGGTAGCCCCTGGCGCAAGTGCCGGAATGCCGAATCTGCAGCCTCGTGCCCCCCGGATGGGCCGGGCGGCGGTCCCCGGGCAGGACCGGTGGGTGATTGCTGCGCCTGCCCCGAGCGCCCACCATGCGGTGCCCGGGTATCTGTCACATCGAAGGAGTCGGTCCTCATGACCACGCAGACGCAGACGGCCACGCTCACGCTGGGCGTGCAGGCGGTCTTCCTGATCCTGGCGGTGGCCCTGTTCGCCCTCAGCGCCCTGGGCCTTCACGTCGGCTCGCTCTCGCTCGGCGACTTCGGGCTGGCCTGCTTCGCCATGGCCTTCCTCTACGACGCGCTGAAGCGCTGAGCGCGCTCGCGCGCACCGTGGTGGGTCGGGGCTTGACCTGAGATGGTCGCTGCCGCGACGATTCCCCGCGGTGCGCGCTGCAACGCGCCCAACGGGAGAGGAGAACCGCTGTGACCGTCCAATCCGTGAGCACCAAGCTCGGCGTGAAGGGCGCCTTCCTGATCGCGGCGATCGCGCTGTTCGTGCTGAGCGCCATGGGCCTGAGCTTCGGCGAGATGTCGCTCGAGAGCTTCGGCCTCGCCTGCCTCGCCTTCGCCTTCCTGTACGACCTGCTGCGGCCGTAGCGGCCGGATCCGCCCTCCGGCCCCCTCGCGTCAGGCGCCGGGCTCGAGAGCGAGCCCGCGGAGCAGCTCGAGCCCCTGCTCGAGCGTCCCGGGAGCGATCGTGCCGACACGCGTGACTTCGCGCTCCGCCCAGCGCGCGATCTCGCCCGCCCGGACGTCGACTTCCCGCTCGACCTGACGTTCCGCCTGGAAGCGAGCCTGCAGGTCGGCGAGGAAGGCGGCGTAGAGCGTCAGTACCGGAGCCGTCGCCACGAGCGCCTCGGCGCCGGGCGTGAAGTCGATGGGGATCATCAGGCGCGCGAAGAAGGCCCCCACGTAGCCGGTGAGCGCATCGATGGGCTGGCTGTGGCCGCTCCAGCGCACGATGGGACCCGGCGAGGCGAAGACGGCGATGCTGAGCGTCGGCCCGAGAGCCTCGACGCGGACCCGGCCGCCGAAGGTCATGAACGTGTTCATCTCCTCCAGCCGGTCGATCACGCGGAGCGTGCCCCAGGAATAGGCGCCGTCCACCGGCAGCGACGTCTCGCGCGACAGCTCGGCCACGCGGCCCCGCCCGCCGCGCGCGACCCAGTAGGTGACCCGCTCGGGGTCGAAGTGCTCGAGCGTGGGCGTCGCGCGCAGGCCGACCAGCAGGTTCGCCCCTCCGGTCTCGCCAGGCCGGTCGCCGTGCACGACCTCGAAACCGAGATGGGCGAGCAGTCGGGCCGCCTCCGGGATCGGCAGCATCCCTCGATCGGCGCCCGCGGGCTGGGTCATGGCCGCACCATCGTAGCCCCCCGCGTGGTGCTTCGGTGCACCATCGCAAGGTGGACGGCAAAGCGGACGCGCTAGGAATCGCGCCAGGGTCCTCGCGGGACCGGACTCCCCGGTGTGACAGCTACCCGCGAGGGCCTCTTCATGCCTGCCGCTTCAGGCCTGACGTCGCTGCACCAGCGCCGTAGCCGCCCGATGGAGGGGAGGGCGCCGTCAGGCGCGACGAAGCAGGCTGCCGAGGCCGCTGCGTCGTGCGGCGTCGTCGGCGGACGCCGATGGCGCCGCTGGTCCGACGAGCAGGTGCGCCAGCCGCCCGAACGCCTCCGCGGGGGCGGTCCGCGGTGCTCCCACCACGACGGGCACGCCTTCGTTGACCGCCTTGACGAAGACGATCTGGTCGTTGGGCACCTCGAAGGCGACCCGGGCGCCGAGCGTGTTCTCGAGGTCGCGCAGCTTGACCAGCTCGCGCGGGAAGATGTGGTTCACCACGAAGGTCGTCTTCTGCCCCAGCCCGCCCACGTCGGCGAGGACCTCGAGGAAGGAGAGGAGGGCCTTGATCGCTCCGATCTCCGGATAGAGCGGCAGCACGATGTCGTCCGCTTCCTCGAGCAGGGCCAGCGTGCGCTCGTCGAGGATGCCGCCGCCGTCCACCACGACCGTGTCGTACAGGCCGCGGGCACCGGTGATCGCCTTCGTCACCTGCTGCGGCTCGACCAGCTCGGCCTGGTCCGGGCGCGAAGGCGCGCAGTAGACCGCCAGACCCGAGCCGTGCCGTTCCGCGTACGGGCGCATCAGCTCGGGATCGTCGAGGGCCTGGCTGTCGTGGCAGAGGTCCGCCACCGTGAGCTTCGGCCGCAGGTTGAGATGGATCGCGACCTGGCCCCATTGGAGGTCCAGGTCGAAGAGCGCCACGTGGTCGGGTCGCTGCTGCGCCAGCGCCACCGCGACGTTGACCGTCAGCGTGGTGGTGCCCATGCCGCCCTTCGGACTGAAGAAGACGATGACCTTGCGCTGGGCGGGCAGCGGTCCGCCGGGTAGCACCACCGGGGCCAGATCGTGTGCGTGCTGGAAGCGCAGCAGGAGCGCCTCCACCCGGGCCTCCAGCTCGCGCCGGTCGAATGGCTTGGCGATGACCTCGTCAGCGCCCGCCTGCAGGAAGCGCACCCGCTCCTCGACGTCGTCGCTCTGGGCGATGCAGAGCACGGCCACGCCGGCAAGCGCCGGCGTCGCACGCACGTTGCGGCAGACGTCCTGGGGCGAGACGGAGCCGGCCACCTGGTCGATGATGATCAGGGCGTGCTGGCCCGCCTTGCGGAAGGGCTCGTCGGCGTCCGCCGTGGCCGTGACCTGGTAGCCGGCGGCGCCCAGTCCCGAGCGGATCGACTGCACGAAAGGGGGGTCGTTCGCGAGGAGCAAGACGCTGCTTGCGGGCAAGGCTGGATGGGTCCTCGTGCGCGGAGGGGGTCGGCCGGGTCAGTCTAGCAGGGCACCGTGGTAGACTGCCGCCGTCCTTTCAGCTCGGCCGTGTCGGCGTTCGCCCACGAGTCGGGCACACCCCATCGGAAGGAGGCCATGCGGCCGATGCGCCGTTACGAACTCATGCTCGTCCTGCGCCCCGATCTGCCCGATGATCGGAGCCAGGCCACCCTCGAACGGGTCACCCGCTCGATCGCCGGCACAGGCGGCCAGATCGTCAAGGTCAGCCCCTGGGGCCGCCGCCGACTGGCCTATCCGATCGGCCAGCAGCGCGAAGGCTCGTACCACATCGTCATCTTCGATGCCCCTGCCGAATCGGTGATGACCCTCGAGCGCGACCTGGGCATCACCGAGGAGGTCATCCGCCACCTGGTGACCCGGATCGAGCGGCCGTCGGGTGCGCGCCGCGCCGCAAGTGCGGCCG
Source organism: Candidatus Dormiibacterota bacterium (assembly GCA_035319405.1). Lineage (GTDB taxonomy): Bacteria > Chloroflexota > Limnocylindria > Limnocylindrales > CSP1-4 > DASPUH01. Next base: position 3,801 of record DATHCS010000015.1, read on the forward strand.
CGGAGGCCGAGGCTGACCTCACCGCCCCGCCCGAGGAGGAACCGGTCCCGGAGGGCGAGTTCATCGACGAGTCGGAGAGCGAGGCCGCTCCCGCCGCCATCGACTGACGTCCGCGAGGAGCAGGGAGACCGGCCATGTCGCTCAACAAGTGCATGATCATCGGCAACCTCGGGCGCGACCCCGAGATGCGCTACACGGCGAGTGGGGTCGCGGTGACGCAGTTCAGCGTCGCCGTCAATCGGAACAGCCGCGATGAGTCGGGCGAGTGGAAGGAAGAGACGGAGTGGTTCCGGATCGTGATCTTCCGCGAGCCGGCCGAGCGCGCCGCGGAGCGCCTCCGCAAGGGCAGCAAGGTCTACGTCGAGGGGCGCATCCAGACCCGCCAGTACGAGAAGGAAGGCCAGACGCGGTACATCACCGAGCTCCTCGCGGAGCGCGTGGTGCCGCTCGAGCCGCGATCCCGTGAGGCGGGCGAGGAGTACCCCGACGAGGCCGCCCCCGTGGCGCGGCCTGCCCGGCCCGCCGCCGCCCGCGCCCCCGAAGGCGGGCTCGGCGAGGACGACCTGGAGAGCATCCCCTTCTAGCGGCGGCAGCCGCTCATCCGCAACGAGGTTCACGGCCACATGCCTACCGCCCGCGCCAAGAAACGAGACGAGTACTACCGAGACCGCCGTCGCCGCAAGGTGTGCGCGTTCTGCGCCGACAAGACGGTGCAGATCGACTACAAGGAAGTGAACCGGCTGCGGCGCTACCTCTCCGAGCGCGCCAAGATCGAGCCCCGCCGCAAGACCGGCACCTGCGCACAGCACCAGCGTCAGCTCTCGGTCGCCCTCAAGCGCGCCCGCCACGTCGCGTTGTTGCCCTACGCTCCCCAGCACCTGCGTCCCTGACCGCCGCGAGCGGTGATCGATCTCGGCCTGCTCGCCGTCGCCTTCGTCATCATCCTCGTCGGCGCGGAGCTCTTCACCAACGGCATCGAGTGGTTCGGCCGAAAGCTGAACCTGGCTGAGGGGGCGGTCGGCAGCGTGCTGGCCGCGGTTGGGACGGCCCTGCCCGAGACGATGATCCCGCTGGTCGCGATCGTGGCCGGCGGGAGCGCGGCGGACACCGACGCCATCGGCGTCGGCGCCATCCTCGGCGCACCGTTCATGCTGGCCACGCTGGCCTTGTTCGTGACGGGGCTG
>DATHCS010000016.1:0-7522 GCA_035319405.1 Candidatus Dormiibacterota bacterium
CGGTCATCGAGGGCGGCGGGGCCAGGGCACCCTCGTCCTCGGGGGCGCCCGGGGCGAAGACCGCGGTCAGGGTATCGAGCGCTTCGCTGTCCACCAGCCCGAGGACGACATGGGGTGCGGTCGAGGCGATCAGCAGGGCGACCAGCCCCACGATCCCCAGCGACCGACGCACGCGCCCGCCGCCGCTCCGCCGCCGCACGAGCCACCAGGCGTCGACGATCGCCGCGCTGCGCCACAACCAGACCGCGACGTCCGCGGCGAGGATCGCCAGGAGCACCTGCGGCTGGAGCAGCGCCCCGATCACGTCGCTCGGGCCGAGGCCCTGGGCCAGGCCGACTCCGGCCAGCAAACCCATGACCAGCAGCGGCGTCGCGACCAGCAGCGCCCGACGCGGGCGGCCGGCGAGGGCCTGGCCGGCACCCGGCAGCACCGCGGACGCGGTGGCGGCCACGAAGGGCGACTGTCCGGGATGGATGCTCAGCACGACCGGCCCCCAGTGGCGTCGTTGTACGCCGCGGGAGGTCGCCCTGCAAGTGCCGATGGCACTCCCCGAGAGGGCCGAGTGCGGCCCAAGGCCCTCCCCCCAGAGGGGCCGAGTGCGCCCCGACACGCCGGCTGAGCGCAAGCCGACAGCAGCGCCGCCCCCGACTTGTCATGATGTGCGCCCGATCCGAACCGCTACCAAGGGAGAGCCGCCGCATGCCGCTGTACATGGATACCCACGAGCACGTGCCCGGGTTGACGGGCGAGGCCGTCGCCGGCGCCCACGCCCGGGACGTCGAGGTCGGCCCGAAGTACGGCGTGCGCTACATGCGTTACTGGTACGACGAGACGACCGGCCGGGTCTACTGCCTGGTCGAGGCCCCTGACGCGGACACCGCGGCCCTCGTCCACCGCGAGGCGCACGGCCTGCTGGCCGACGAGATCGTCGAGGTGCACGAGGGGGTCTGACGACTTCCTCGCCGCGCCCGCCGCGCGACCCCCTCGCCGCGCGGCTGCCTCGCCGCGCGGGCGTTTAGCCGGGAAGGCCGCTCGTCGAGGGGGGCGCGTCCACCTGCGCCACGCGGGCCAGCGCCTCCTCGGCCGTGATCGCTCGACCTTCGCGCCACGCGGCCTCGAACGCCGCACTCCCCATCGTGTCCGCCAGCGCCGCGAGGCGTCGGGCGTGATCCGTTCGTGACGCGGGTGGCAGCGGCACGCCGATCGACTCCCGCAGGCCCTCGGCGGCGCCAAGCAGTCGGGCCGCGTCGGCCGGATCCTCCGGCTCCCTGACCCAGGCGAGTCGCTCGAGAGCGGCGGCCAGGGCCGGCAGGTCGCCGAGGCGCTGGCGGATCGCGGCGCTGTCAAGCAGCAGCTGGACGGCCTCGCCGCGATCGCCCCGTTCCGCGGCCAGGTCGCCGAGGTGGCCGAGCGTTCGCGCCACGCCGCGTTCGTCGCCCAGCCGCCGCGAGATCGTCAGGGCCTGCTCGTGCAGCAAGCGGGCCTCCTCGAGGTCGCCGGCGGTACGCTCGACCTGGCCGAAGCTGTCGAGGGCGAAGGCCATGCCCCAGAGGTCGCCATGCCCTTGGAAGGTGCGCACAGCCTCGTCGAAGTGCCGCCGCGCCGCGGCCGCGTCGCCAAGCCGCGCCTCGACGTCCGCCAGGTTGACCATGTTGAAGCACATGCCGCGCACGTCGCCGACGGAGCGGGTCAGTTCGTCCCCCTCTTCGTACAGGGCCCGAGCGCGCTGATAGTCACCCTGCTGGACGGCGACGTTGGCCAGGTTGTTCAGGGCATACGCGATGCTGTTCACGTTGCCCAGCTGCCGATGCAGGGCAAGGCTCTCCTCGTGGAACGCGTTGGCCCCGGGGTAGTCGCCCTGCATCGAGGCCAGGACGCCGGCGCCGGTGAGGGCGTTGGCACGCAGCGCGGAGGGCGCCGACGCTGTCCCTGCAAGCATCCGCTCCAGCCAGGCGCGCCCCTCCTCGAGGTGGCCGCGGATCTCCCAGAAGCGCCACAGCCCGGCCGCCAGGCGCAGGCCGGCATCGCCTCCACCCGCCTCCTGGGCGCTGAACTCGAGCGCGACGCGCAGGTTCTCGTGCTCGCGCTCGAGGCGCTCCAGCCAGGCCGACGACTCGGGGCCCTGGAGGAACTCGAACTTGGCCTGCTCGACGAGCCTGAGGTACCAGTCCCGGTGACGCTGCCCGGCCTCCTCGGCTTCGCCGGCCTCCTCGAGCCGCTCGCGGGCGTACTGGCGGATCGTCCCCAGCAGGCGGTAGGCGACCTCGCTGCCGCCGACGTCGGCGACCAGCAGCGACTTGTCCACGAGGCGCACCAGCAGGTCGAGCACCTCGTCCTGGGCCACGGTCTCGCCGTGGCAGACCGCCTCGGCCGCCTCTAGCTCGAAGTCGCCGGCGAAGACGGCCAGGCGGCGCAGGACGGCCCGCTCCTCGTCGGACAGCAGCTCGTAGCTCCAGTCCATCGCTGCCTGGAGGGTCTGGTGTCGCGAGACGGCGACCCGGCTGCCGCCCGTCAGGAGGCGGAACGACGAATCGAGACGCGTGGCGATCTGCTCCACGGACAGCGCCCGCACCCGCGCGGCGGCGAGCTCGAGAGCGAGTGGCACGCCGTCGAGGCAGCGGCAGATGCGCACGACGGCCTCGGCGTTGGCGGCGCTCAGCTCGAACGAGGGCTGGATGGCCGCCGCGCGCTCGGCGAAGAGTCGAACGGCGTCGTAGCGGGCCAGCGACTCCCGGTTGGCCCGACGTGACGCGGCCGCGGGCACCGCCAGCGAGGGCACCGCGAAGATGGCCTCGCCGGGCACGCCGAGGCCCTCGCGGCTGGTGGCGACGATGCGCACCTCGGGGCACCGCCGCAGGATGGCGTTCGTCGCCCGCGCGGCATCCGCCACGAGGTGCTCGCAGTTGTCGAGGATCAGCAGCAGCTCGCGGTGCGCGAGGTAGTCGGTCAGCTCCGCCAGCAGCTCCCGACCCGGCTGCTCGCGGACGCCGACCGTATCGGCGATCGCCTGGGGCACGAAGGCGCCGTCGCTGAGGTCGCCCAGCTCGACCAGCCAGACCCCGTCCTCGAAGTCGGCGATGAGGCGCGCGGCCAACTCCACCGCGAGACGGGTCTTGCCCACGCCGCCGGGACCGGTGAGCGTCACCAGGCGCGCGCTCATCAGCGCGCGCTTGGCCTCCAGCAGGTCGTCGTCGCGGCCGACGAACGTGGTCAGCTCGCGGGGCAGGTTGTTGGGCCGCGCGTCGAGCGTGCGCAGCGGCGGGAACTCGGACGGCTGACCCGCAACGGACGTCTGGAAGATGCGCTGCGGCGCGTAGATGTCCTTCAGGCGGTGCTCGCCCAGGTCGCTCAAGGCCGTGCCCGGCGGCAGGTCGCTGGCCACCAGGTCGCGGGTCGTCTGCGAGATGAGGATCTGCCCGCCGTGGCCGGCCGCGCCGATTCGTGCCGCGATGTGGACGTCCACGCCCACGTAGCCGGTCTCGGCCGCCCGGGGCTCGCCGGTATGCAGGCCCATGCGCACGCGCACCTGCGACTCGGCGGGCCATTCGTGCCCCGCGATCGCCTGCTGCGCCGTTACCGCGGCGGCAAGCGCGGCCCGCGCACTGGGGAACGAGACGTAGAGGCCGTCACCGGCCGAGCCCAGCTCCGTGCCGCCCTGCGCCTCGAAGGTCTCGCGCAACAGCCGGTGGTGGGCCGCCAGCAGGTCTGCGTAGCGCGGCCCGAGGTGCTGGAGCAGGCGCGTCGAACCTTCGATGTCGGTGAAAAGCAGCGTGACCGTCCCGCCCGGCTGCTCGGGCCGGGTCAGCGTGGGCGCCATCTGCCCACGGTAGCGCAAGCGCAACATAACGAGCACGGATACGTGCATAGGGCACGATCGGACTGGGCGCGCGGTGAATCAGGCGGCCTGTTCCTCCATCGCCGCCTCGTTCAGATCCTCCCGTTCGACCGCCTCGCTGTCGACCGGCACGAGGCTCGAATCGGCCCGCAGCCCAGTGACGAAGATGGGCAGCGTCGCCGACCCGCGACGGGCTGCCGATTCGGCGCGGATCGCCTCGAAGCCGACGAGCAGCGCCGCCGCGCCGATCGATTGGGTCCGGCGCAGGTCGTCGCCCAGCAGGTCCCCTGCCCGCAGGCCCAGCCCCTCCAGGACGGCGTCGTCGATGAGGTCGAGGACCCGGGTCAGCTCCACGTCGTAGGCGACGAGCACGCGCGGCAGCAGGTCCACCGCGCGAAGCCCCTGCCGTTCGGCCGCGCGGGCCAGCTCGGCCAGGCAGGTCGCCGGATCTGGCGCCGTGTAGAGCACGGGGAAGCTGTCCGGCGGGTTCCAGCGCCCCCCGTGGATCCGCGCACCCTCGCCGCTGAGCGGTCCGTAGCCGGGCGCGAGCTGCCGGTAGACGCGGCCCTCGAATCGGCCGCGTGGGGCGCGGTCGAGGGCTCGGACGAGCGCCCGATCCAGCCCGGTCTCGGGCATGGCCTAGGCGAAGACCCCCTCGCCCAGCGCGTCGATGGCGCCCAGCACGTCGCGGAAGCCACCCTCACGGAGCAGGTCCACGGGCTTGCGGTGGCTCAGGCCTGGATTGGGCGTGAAGAGCCAATCCTGCGCGGCGGCCGGCTTGAGCACGCGCTGCAGGCGCTCCATGACGGCGAAGAACTCGAGCAGCCGCTCGCGCACGGGCCAGCGCGGCTGCGTCTGATCGTGGGCCCACCGTGAAACGGTGCGCGGGCTGGTGTCCAGGATGCGCGCCACGTCGGCGTAGTCGAGCTGGCCGTGTTCCAGGACGGCGCTGAGGCGGTCCGAAACGAGGCTCATGCGGTCATTCCCCAGACATCCAAGCGTCATCCATGCTGTCAGTATCGCGCCGTCAAGGGGGCAGGTCAAGCCCGAGCCCGTCTACCTGATCCGGCAAGCTGTCGCCTGGCCGACATCCGGGGCGTCGGCGCAACCGTCGACTCGACGGAGGGACGGTCGCTACCCTTGTCGCAGCAACCGGAAGGGAGACGAGCAATGGACGACTACCAGCAGCCGACGACCGACCTGCCGCCCACGGACGGCGCGCTCGGCATCGACGAGGAGCCCGACGAGGACGTCGAAGGCCACTTCGTCGGTCGCGCCGTGGCCGGCTCTGGCCTGCTCGGCGGCAAGCAGCCGTCGCGCGCGCACCAGGCCACCCAGGACGAGGAGCTCAAGCCGCTGACGAAGCGCTTCCCCTCGCTGCGCGAGGACGACTCCAAGAAGTAGCCGGCCGCGTCCGGGCCTGCGCGAGGCCGGCCCGGCGCCCGCCTACATGGACTGGCTTGGCAGCGGCTCCAAAACGCCGAAGGTGTTGCCTTCGGTGTCCTCGGCGTAGACGAAGCGCCCGATGCCCGGGATGTCGCTGGGATCCGTGAGCACCCTGCCACCGGCCTGGCGGATCGCCGCGATGGACGCCTCGAGGCTCCCGACGCCGATGGTGTTGATCGTGCCGGCGCCGGGATGCTGGCGGGGCATGATCGCGCCGTCGATGCCACGCGTGCCGGGCTCGCCCGTGGTCGCCACCCAGTAGGGCTGCTCACCCCAGCGCTCGATCTTCCATCCGAAGACCCTGGTGTAGAAGTCGACGGCTCGCTGCGGGTCGTCGGCGTTGATCTCGAAGTGGACCGGACGGCTCATCGCGACCTCCTCGTGGATTCAGCTCGGGAGCAGGTAGAGCGCCATCACCAGCGGGGTTCGTGCCACCACGCTGTGCGGCACACCGGCGGCCATGCGCAACCAGGCGCCCGGTCCGGCGGCGTGAGACTCCCCACCCGCCGTGAGGTCCGCGTGGCCGGACAGGATATGCACGATCGCCGGCCGGGCAGAGGTGTGCTCGGCGAGCCGCTCCCCGGCCGCGAAGGCGAACAGCACGAGCTCGACGCCGCCTTGGTCCGAAAGGGTCTGGCTCAGGATCCCGCGTGCCGGGATCGGCGCCTCGGCCGCCAGGTCGGCGTAGAAGGTGGGCTGCGGGACGCTCTGGGCATCCGGGTTCGTCATGGCGAAGCTCCAGCATCATCCCGGCGCCGGACCCGGCGAACCGGTGCCGGGTACACCCGAAGGAGGGACACTGAGTCTGGCCAGGCCGGCCGGTCCGGCAGCTCCGTCAACTGCGCGGCAGGTGCCGGCGCCCGCCGGTGGGGCCGGATCGGTCGCCCGACAGCCGCGGATCCCGGAGCGACGGAGAACGGCAGCACCGGCTCGCGTCCGACGGCAGGCACGTGGCGCAGCCAGGGATTGCCGGGCATGGCCGGATTGTCCGCCCGACACCCCGCGCCTGTCCACGGAGCGGAGGCGCGTACAATCGGTGGCCCACCGGCCCGCCCGCGGCGGAACACCCCGGCCCGCCGCCCGAGCCGACGCGGCGCATGGAGGTGCCCCGTGAACGCGTTCCTCGTGGAGCTCAAGAACCATCCCGGTGCCCTGGCGCAGGTGACCGAGGCAATCGCCCAGAAGGGCATCGACATCGTCGGCTTCAGCGGCGCCACCAGCGGCGCATCCGGTGCCGTTGCCCTCATCACCAACGACGAGGCGGCCACCCGGCGCGTGCTGGCCGACGGCGGCTACACCGTTCGCGAGGTCGAGCTGGTGACGGCCGCCCTCGCGCAGCGCCCCGGCACGCTGGCCGAGGCGGCCCGCCGCCTCGCCGACGCCGGCGTGAACATCGAGGCCGCCCTCGCCACCGGGATGTCCGACCGCGGCGTGCACGTCGCGTTCGCCACCGACGACCCGGCCAAGGCCCGACAGGCGCTGGGCGAGCAGGTCCTCGCCGGTTCCGCCGCCTAGCCCCTCACGCCGCCCGACCGGCCGCTCGGAGCGCGCAGGTGGAGTGGCAGCGTTCGCCGCAGGCGGTGGTCGAGCTCTTCGAGCGGGTCGCGCCGGCCGGGCCGGATGTGACGCGCCGCAAGATGTTCGGCTACCCCGCGGCGTTCGTGAACGGCAACCTCTGTTGCGGCACGTTCCAGTCGCAGCTGATGCTGCGGCTGCCCGAAGCGGCAGGGGCGGAGCTGGCAGCGCAGGGCGGCCGTCCATTCGAACCGATGGCCGGCCGGCCCATGAAGGGCTACCTGGCGATCGATCCGGCCGACTTCCCCGACGAGGCCGCCATCCGGGCCTGGCTCGAGCGGGCGGCCGATTTCACGCGGACGCTGCCGCCCAAGTCCTGAGCGGAGCGATCCTGCCACGTCGATCGCCTCGAGCCCACGCCAGGCCGCGCAGCGTACACTCGGACCTCACCCCGGCGACGTTGACGAGGTGAGCGGAGGAGGAGGGAGAGCGGACATGCCGCGGATCGTGCGAGGTGCGCTGCTGCAGGCCAACTGGACCGGCGACAAGGAGTCGATGATCCAGAAGCACGAGGCGGCGGCGCACGAGGCGGCCAAGCAGGGCGCCCAGGTCTTCTGCATGCAGGAGCTCTTCTACGGGCCCTACTTCTGCCAGGTCCAGGATCCCCAGTACTACAGCTACACCGAGCACATCCCGGACGGTCCGACGACCAAGCGGATGCAGGAC
>DATHCS010000017.1:0-2992 GCA_035319405.1 Candidatus Dormiibacterota bacterium
GCGGCGCGGGAGCCGGGCAGCAGGCGCGCCGGATAGAGGCCGAGGCGCATCGTGCCGCCCTTCTCCTCCATGTCCCGCTGGTCGGGCATGAAGTCGATGACGGGGTCCGGCGTGAAGAGGTCGAACTCGGTGGAGTTGGCCTCCGGCGCACCCGCCACGTCGCGCGCAAGCTCGATCACGCCGCACTGCAGGCCCAGGCACAGTCCCAGGTAGGGGACGCCGTGCTCGCGCGCATACCGCGCGGCGAGCACCTTGCCCTCGATGCCGCGATGGCCGAAGCCGCCCGGCACCAGAACCCCGGCCACGCCGTCGAGGCGGGACGCCACGTTGTCGGGGGTGAGCGCCTCCGAGTCCACCCAGCGGATGCGGACGTTGCGCTCGTTGGCCCAGCCAGCGTGGCGGAGGGCCTCGCTCACCGAGAGGTAGGCGTCCGGCAGCTCGATGTACTTGCCCACGAGCGCGATCTCGAGCTCGGGCTTGGGCCGCTTGATGCGCTCGACGAGCGCCCGCCAGGCGGTCAGATCAGCCGGTCGGGTGGCGTCCTGCAGGCCGAGGTCCCGCACGAGCAGGTCCCCGAGGCCCTGCGCCTCGAGCAGCAGCGGCACCTCGTAGATCGTCTCCGCCGTCTCCGCGGTGATCACCGCGTCGGGGGCGACGTCGCAGAAGAGGGCGATCTTCTCCCGGACCTCGTCACTGACCGGCGTATCGGAGCGCAGCACGATCGCGTCGGGCTGGATGCCGATGCCGCGCAGCTCCTTCACGGAGTGCTGCGTGGGCTTGGTCTTGAGCTCGCCGGTGGCGGCCAGCGCGGGAAGCAGCGTGACGTGCAGGTAGAGCACGTTCGTGCGCCCGACGTCCTTGCGCATCTGGCGGATGGCCTCAAGGAAGGGCAGGCTCTCGATGTCGCCCACCGTCCCGCCCACCTCCACGATGACCACATCCGCCCGACCGTCGCGGGCCACGCGCTGGATGCGCTCCTTGATCTCGTTGGTGATGTGGGGGATGACCTGCACCGTACCGCCGAGGTAGTCGCCCCGCCGCTCCTTGGAGATCACGGCCTGGTAGATGCGGCCCGTGGTCACGTTGCTGAGCTGGGTCAGGTTCTCATCGATGAAGCGCTCGTAATGGCCCAGGTCGAGGTCCGTCTCGGCGCCGTCGTCAGTCACGAAGACCTCGCCGTGCTGGTAGGGCGACATGGTGCCCGGGTCGACGTTGATGTAGGGGTCGAGCTTGAGGATCGAGACCGTCAGGCCGCGGCTCTTGAGCAGGCGCCCGATGCTGGCGGCGGTGATGCCTTTGCCGAGCGAGGAGGTCACGCCTCCGGTCACAAAGACATACTTCGCCATGGGTCTGGTCCTCCGGGGGTTTTTCCAATGCTAGCGGTTCGGACCCCCCGCGTCGAATCGCCGCCGACCTACCGCGGCGGTTTCTCGCGCCCCGGCCCCCACGCCTCGGGCCCGCACATGAACGCCTCCCATGGTCGGGGTCCGTGCGCCGCGAGCCCGGCCCCGGCTGCCGTCCGCGCGGCCATCGAGGGATGGGCGGCCCGCCAGGCTGCGACCTCCTCCCAGGAGGCGGGCCAGTCCGATCCCTCGGCGGCCTCCAACCAGGCCGTCAGCTGGCGGAAGTCCGACCAGGCCTGATAGGGCCAGCCCACGGCCTCGCAATGGCCCGCGAGGGGTCCCTTGGCGAGCACCACCTCGGCATGGAAGGCCGCATAGCGGTCGCTCGTGCCATCGCCGATGTAGGCCACGACGCGGCCGAGGGCCTGGTGCGCACGCACCCGCTCCCGCTTGCACGTGCCGCAGACGAAGCAGTGGGGGTGACCGTAGGGAAACGACATGCAGGCGCCGCCACCCTCGACCGGGTTGTCGTTGGTGGCCAGCGGCAGGTGCGAGAGCCCGAGGCGCGCCAGGTTGTCTGCCACGTAGAAGCCCAGGCCGTCGCTGACCACCTCGACGGCGATGCCGCGTGCCTCTGCGACAGCCACGAATCCAGGGAAGGCCTCGTCCTGGGCCATCTCGGCCGCCTCGGCCCGCAATCGGGCGGCGTCGCGCGGCAGGACGTCCATGTCCCAGCGCATCAGCTCGCGCGACCCCACCAGGCCCGCGTCGTACTCGCGATCCTTCGCCACCAGCAGCGCGGCGTCCTCGAAGTGGCGCGCCAGCAGCTCGTCGCCGATGTCATGGCGCGAGATCGTGCCGTCGTAGTCGACGAGGATGCTCACCGGCAGGCCTCGGCCGGGCACCTCCGGCGGCGTTCGCGCGGCGCTCAGGACAGCTGCTCCGGCGGGGGGAGCGAGGAGGGACGGCGACCCGGGGCGCCCGGGTCGCCGGGGCGGACCGCGGATGGCGCGCGACCCGTTGCGCGGGCGAACGTGCTGCGGGCGATGAGGATGCCGGCCACGATGACCGCGCCGCCGACCACCTGGCCGGCCCGGATCGGCTCGGCCAGGAAGACGGCCGCGATGGCCACGGCGAACGCCGGCACCAGGAACTGGTACGCCGTGACGCGCGTGGGTCCGAGCAGCTGCACGGCCCGGAAGTTGACCACGTTCGCGGCGCCCACTGCCAGCAGCGACGAGTAGGCGAGCGCCAGCACGATGCTCGGCTGCAGCCCGGAGGGATCCCAGCCGCGCAGCTCCCAGACGGCCGGCACGGCCATCGCGGCGGTTCCCGCCAGGACGGCCCAGGTCGTCGTGCGCAGCGGCGAGTGGCGCCGCAGGACCGCCGCCCCGAGGCTCACGTAGACGGCCCAGCAGGCGGCCGCGCCGAGGGTCATCAGGGCGCCGGCCAGCGAGCTGCCGCCGCCTGAGCCGTCGGCCGCGCCGCTCCAGACCACGATGGCGACGCCCGCGAAGGCGACCAGCGCACCGATCGCCTTGTCGCGCGTCAGCGTGTCCGTGCCCACCGCGACGGCCAGCAGCGCGGCGCGCGGCCGGCCCGTGGCCGAGCCGCCATCGAAGAGGGCCGCGTACACCGCGGCCGCGGAG
>DATHCS010000018.1:0-4431 GCA_035319405.1 Candidatus Dormiibacterota bacterium
GACGCCCACGCCCACCCCGCCGCCGACGCCGACCCCGCCGCCGCCGACCCCCACCCCGACGCCGACCTAGCACCGCCCGCCAACCCGCCACGGGCGGGTGGCCGCGCGAAACGGGCGTTCGATTCGGGGGGACGGCCCCGAGGCCTCGGGGACCGAGGGGCGGAAGGCCGTGCGTGTGCGCGCATCGGGGCCATGCGGCGGCCCGGTGGCCAGGGCTTGCCGTCGCAGCTACACTGCGCCCGTGGCGACCTGGCGGTGCCCGCATTGCGGCACCCCCCAGCCCGAGGCCGCGCGGTGCTGGGTCTGTTCGAGGTCCTCGACGAGCTGTGCCACCTGCCTGCACTTCCGCCAGGGCATCGCCGCCCGGTTGGGTACCTGCGGGCTCGATCCGCGCCGGGGCCCACTGCACGGCGACGAGATCCGACCCTGCTGGGAGACACGCGATGTGATCGAGGTGCCCCTCGGCGGACTGTTCGAGCGCATCACGAGCGAGTCGCTCAGCTGACGCGGCCGGGCTTCGGCAAGCTCGGCCGGCTTCGCCCGGGCCCGCCTACTTGGTGATCGTGAAGGCGCCCGTCGCGGTGACCATCCGGCCGTCCGTCAGCGCCACGCTCACGGTGATGAGGCCGCTGGCGGGGAGGGAGGCGGCGGACGGCGGGATGGTCAGCTTCCAGGTGGCGACGCCCGCCCGAGTGGGCTGCGGATCCGAGACGGCCGTCGGCAGGCCGGGCGGCGAGACCGAGAAGGTCGCCTGCGAGCCGTCCGCCACGGCTCGTCCGCCGACGTCGAGCACCCTGACCGTGATGGTGAGGCTCTGCGGCAAGCGGCTCGCCTTCATGCTGTACCAGGAGAGGGTCACCTTCGCCGAGAGGGCGCCCGAGCCCCGGATGACCGTCAGCGAGGCCTGGCCGGAGTTGCCAGCCGGATCGACGACGGTCACCGTCAGCGCGTTGGCTCCCTCGGTGAGCGCCACGTTCACGGCGAAGGCGCCCTGGGCCGAAGCGATGACGGTCGTCGTCGCACCGGTGGTCGAGTTGCGAACGGTCACCCGCGCTCCGGCACGCGTCGTGCCGCGCACGGGGACCGTGGCGGTGGCCACGCTGCCGCCGTTCTTGGGCGTGCTGAGCGTGATCGGCGGCGCTCCGTCGAGGTAGGTGACGCTGATGGGGTCCGAGGGCTCGCTCTCGCCGGCCGCCGTCACGATCGTCGCCGTCACGTCGTTGCGGCCCGGATCGAGCGGCACGTCGGCGACCCGGAAATCCGTCGTCGGGGGCACCTCGATCTCGCTCACGAACTTGCCCGCCACGTAGACGCGGATGGTGGCGTCGCTCATGCCCGGCACGCCGCTCGGCAGCCGGCCGGTGACGTCGATCATCCCGTCCGCTGTGTAGGCGGATACGGGGGCATCGAGTCGCGGTGCCGGCTCGGCGCCCGGTGCGCCGCTGGCGGCCGGCGACGCCGTGCCCACGAAACCGGCGACCACGTCGGCGACGGCGTTGCCCAGGCCACCTGCCGTGCGGGCCAGGGTGCCGCTCCCCACCAGCACGGCGATGGCCCCAAGCCCCAGCAACCCGGCCAGCAGCAGCGCCTGGACGGGCCACGGCAGCGGCAGCGAAGACCGGCGGCCAGGGCCCCGTCGCTCGAGCCGATCCGCGGTGGGAGGCGGGTAGTAGGCGAGCTCCTTGCGGCGGCGCGGCATCGGCGGCTGCGGTCGTCGCGGCGCGGTCACGGCAGGCGACCGGCGTCGGGCGGGTCGGTTCGGCGAGGCCATGCGAGGCGCATTCTCCCACGAAGCCGGCGACCGGCTGCCGGTGCCGGTGTACCCTACGGGCCGGATCGCCCACGTCAGGTGCGATCATGGAGGGAGCGATGGACTCATCGGCGCGTAGGCCCGCCCCGCCTGGCGGCGGACCCTCCGCCGGTCGACGGTTGCCGCCGCCCCCGCCGCCAGGTCCCATCGCCCGCGCCACACCCCAGGCGCTCAGCCGCATCCCGCTGCCCAGCCCAACGGCCGCGGTGGCACTTCCCAGCCGGCCGGTCATCGGGCTGCCCAACCTGCGGCGCAACGTCTGCCCGCACTTCTACATGACCGGGGCGCGCGGGGCGATCCCCATCCAGGCGCCGCATCTGCTCAAGGCCCTCATGCGCCAGGACACCAACGTGAGCCGCTGCCAGCTGCGCGGCGGCGTCCACCTCGAGCAGGGCTACGTGAGCGACATCTGCCTGTCCTCCCGCTTCAACCAGTGCGTCTTCTACGAGGACGAGCTGGCCCGCCGGTGAGCGGGAGCGACTTCCCGACCGTCATCGCCGCCCTGCAGGCACGTGGCCGCTTCGGGGTCAACCTCGGCCTGGCCCGAGTTCGTGCGCTGCTCCGTGAACTGGGCGACCCGCAGCGAGGGCTGCCGGGCGTGCTCGTCGGTGGGACGAACGGCAAGGGCAGCGTCCAGGCCCTCGTGGCGGCCGTGCTGGCGGCCGCCGGGCTGCGCGTCGGTCAGACGCCCAAGCCACACCTCTCGAGCTACCGGGAGCGGCTGGTGGTGGCCGGTCAGCCGATCGAGCCCGACGAGTTCGCGGCGCTGGTCGGCGGAGTGCTCGATCTGGCCGAGCGGGTCGCCTCGCGGCTCGGTCCGCCCACGGAGTTCGAGGTGCTGACCGCGGCCGCCTTCGCGTGGTTCGCCGAGCGCAAGGTGGAGGTGGCCGTGGTCGAGGTCGGCCTGGGCGGGCGCCTCGACGCGACCAACGCCTGGGACGGCGGCGTGGCGGCCATCACCAACGTGGAGTGGGATCACATGGATCGCCTGGGTCCGACGCTCGCCGCGATCGGGCGGGAGAAGGCGGCCATCATCAAGCGTGGCGACCGCGCTGTGACGGGTGCCAGCGGGCCGGGCTTGGCCGTGATCCGGCGCCGCGCCTCACGCCTGGCCGTGCCGCTGCGAGAGACGCCGCCCCTGAGCGTCGTGGGGATGGCCCGCGACGGCCTGCGCCTGGCGCACCCTGACCTGGGCGAGCTGCGGGTGGCGCTGCTGGGTCGCCACCAGGCGGCCAACGTGGCGGTCGCCCTGGGCATCATTGCGGACCTCGAGGCGACGGGCATCGCCGCCGTCGACGAGGCGGCCCTTCGGCGCGGCCTCGCCTCGGCGCGCTGGCCGGGCCGCCTCGAGCTCCTGGTGCAGGGCACCGACGGGCGGGCCATGCCCATCGCCGAGGCAGACGCCGAGGTGGCGCCCCAGCCGGGCCGACCCGACATCGTGCTCGACGGCGCCCACAACGAGAGCGGCGCGGCCGCGCTCGCCGCCGCGCTCGATGAGCTGCGGCCCTCGATCTCCCCCGGCCGGCCGACCCTGCTGTTCGGCGTGATGGCCGACAAGGACGTTCCGCGGCTGGTGGGCCGCCTGGCGGGAGCCGCGGCGCTGCGCGAGGCGCGCATCGTGACCACCGCGGCACCGGGTCCACGGGCTGCATCGGCGGCCTCGCTGGCGGCGGCCTGGCAGGCAGACGAGCGCGGCCGCCGTGCGGAGGTCGTGCCCATCGAGTCGCTCGACGCGGCGCTGGGGCTGGCGCTCGGCGGCGCGCGGGCCGTCGACGGCCCGCTCGTCGTGGCCGGCTCGCTCTACCTGGTCGGCGCGGTGCGCGACCGCCTCGGCCTGGCGGAGGTGGCCCCGTGAGCCGGCCGGCGCCGCTGCGGCTGCGGGGCCGATCCTTCGAGTGGGGTCGCCGCACGTACCTGATGGGCATCCTCAACGTGACGCCCGACTCGTTCAGCGGCGATGGCTTGCTGGCCGCTGCGGGTGGCGCGGGCGCGGCGGACGGCGTGGCGGCCGCGGTGGCGCGGGCGCTGCGGATGGTCGACGAGGGGGCGGACCTGCTCGACGTCGGCGGCGAGTCCACGCGGCCCGGGCACCGGCTCGTCGATGAGGGCGAGGAGCTGGCCCGCGTCCTGCCGGTGCTCGCCGCGGTGCGGGCGGCCCTGCCGGACGTGCCGCTGAGCATCGACACGACCAAGCCGGCCGTGGCCGAGGCCGCGCTCGACGCGGGCGCCGACCTGCTCAACGACGTGTGGGCGGTCGGCCCGGGCGGCGTGCCGCTCGCACGCCTCGCCGCCGCCCGGGAGGTCCCGCTGGTGGTGATGCACAACCGCGCCGAGGCGGTGTATCGCGACGTGGTGGCCGAAGTCCTGGCGGACCTCGGCGCGGCGCTGGAGCGAGCGGCATCGCTGGGCGTGCCGCGGGAGCTGCTGATCGTGGACCCGGGCATCGGCTTCGGCAAGACGGCCGAGCAGAACCTGTTGCTGCTGCAACACCTGGACGCGGTGCAGGCGCTGGGCCGGCCCATCCTGCTCGGCACCAGCCGCAAGTCGACCATCGGGCGCGTCCTCGACCTGCCTGTCCAGGAGCGCCTGGAGGGGACGCTTGCCACGACCGTGCTGGGGAT
>DATHCS010000019.1:0-9055 GCA_035319405.1 Candidatus Dormiibacterota bacterium
TGCCGATGCGCGCAAGGCCGGCTCCGAGCGCCAGGGCGCCGACGAGGAGGGCCAGCGCGGAGGCGAGCGCGACCCGCTGTTGCGCATCGCCGGACGTGCTTACCAGCGGGATGATGGCGGCCGCGACGAGGGCCAGCAGCGACGAGTCCGGTCCCACGATGAGCCGGCGCGACGGCCCGAACAATGCGTAGGCCAACAGGGCCAGCACGGTGCTGTAGAGGCCTGTGACCGGGGGCAGGCCGGCCAGCTGGGCGTAGGCCATGCCCTGCGGCACGAGCAGCGCGCTGAGCACGAGTCCCGCCGCCAGGTCGCCGCGCAACCAGGCGCGCTGGTAGGTCCGCGCCGTGCGCAGGCCGGGAATCAGGCGCTCGATGCGGCCCGTCGGTCGCGGCCGGGGCCGGGCCGCGGCGCCCACGGGTGCCCCTGTCAGCCGCGCAAGGCGGCGATCAGCAGGCCGTCCCCCACGGGCAGGATCGTCGCCGAGAAGCCCGTGTCGCCGAGGGTCGCGGCGTTGAACCGTTGCAGGGCCGCCGTCGAGGCGTCCTCGCCCTGCCCGCCGCGCGCGGTCCGGCCGCTCCAGAGCACGTTGTCGGCGACGAGCAGGCCATCGCGCACGAGACGGGGCCGCAGCGCCGCGAGGTAGGCCTCGTACTCCCCTTTGAGCGCGTCGATGAAGGCCAGGTCGAACGGGCCGCGCAGCGTGCGGTCGTCTCCGGCCAATGCCTCGAGCGCCGGGCGGTTGAGCACGGCGATGTGGCTTTCGGCGATGCCTGCCTCGCCCCACCAGGTACGGGCCCGGTCGGTGCGCGCCCGATCCGGGTCGATCGTCACGATGGTGCCGCCCGGGGGCTGCGCGAGCGCCATCCAGAGGGTCGAGTAGCCGAAGGCCGTGCCCACCTCCACGATGCGCCGCCGCCCGTGGGCCAGCACGGCCAGCACACGCCCACTGGCACGGCCCAGGATGGGAACGGTAGGCCGCTCGGCACGCGCGGCCGCCTCGATCTCGAGCAGCGTCGGGTGGAGCGGCTGAGCCAGCCGTTCGACGTACTCCAGGTCGGTCGCGTCGGGCACGTAGTCGGGCGGCATGAGCCCATGGTGCCACCTCGGGCGAGCCCGGTGTCGCCCACCCGAGGCGGGTTCAGTGGCGGCCCAGGCGGCGGGCGAGGCTGGGCCGGCCGGACGGCCTCCCGCGTCGGTCGATGCCACGGTCGATGCCGGCGAACGCCTGCTGCACGTAGCGCACGCCCAGCCAGCGCAGGGGTTCGGGCTCCCAGTCGGGAGAGCGGTGGTTCACCAGGGGCAGCTCCGTGAGCTCGCTGGGCTGCCCACAGATCAGGTCCGCCATCGTCCGCCCGGCCAGGTTGGCCGTCGAGACCCCGTGCCCGATGTAGCCGCGCGCGCTGGCCACGCCCGTCTCGGCGGAGTAGGCGACGGTGGGCATCCAGTCGCGGGGCATGCCCAGCGGGCCGCCCCAGGCGTGGGTGAAGCGCACGTCGCGCAGGACCGGGAACCAGGCGCGGGCCATGTCGCGCAGCATCGCGTGCGTCGGGGCGTGCCGATCGAAGCTCGGCTTGATGGTCGAGCCCCAGTGATAGGGCGCGCCTCGCCCGCCGAAGAGGATCCGCCCGTCCTCGGTGCGGGAGAGGTAATCGATGCTCAGGCGGAAGGACGAAACGCACTCCCGTGCGGCCCAGCCGATCTCGGACCACTCGGCCTCGCCCAGCGGTTCGGTGAGGACGATCAGCGAATAGACCGGCAGCAGCTGGCGGCGCAGGCCGCGCAGGCCGCTCAGGTAGGCCTCTCCAGCCAGGACGATGGTCTCCGCGCGCACCTCGCCGTGCGGTGTGCGCAGCACGGGCCGCGACCCGGGCAGGCCCGCCGACCCACCATCTCGCGGCTCGAAGCCCGTGACCGCACTGCCCTCGTAGATCGTGGCTCCGCGCGCCTCGACGCGGCGAGCCAGGTTGCGCACCAGGCGACCGGGATGGATCACGGCGCAATCGGGGGTGTAGAGGCCGGCGACCGCGCCCTCCACGCGCAGGTGCCCGGCGGCCTCGGCCGCATCGAGCACGCGGTAGCGCTCGCCGAACCCGAAGCGCACGTAGGTCTCGAAGCCCTCCTCGAGGGCCGCCCGCTGTCCGTCGCCACGCGCTACGTGCAGGGCCCCGCCGCGCACGTAGCCGCCGTCGAGGCCCTCCTCTCGGCAGACGCGGCCCACCTCGTCCACCGCGTCGTAGGTCGCCTGCTGGGTGGCCTTCGCGGCGGCCGTGCCGTAGCGGCGGGCCACCTCGTCGAGCCCGATGTTGAGGTCGGGGGCGCACCAGGCGCCATTGCGCCCCGAGGCGCCGAAGCCGGCGATCTCGCGCTCCACGATCGCGATGCGCAACCCCGGTTCCCGGCGCTGCAGCTCGTAGGCCGTCCACAGACCCGTGTATCCCGCCCCCAGGATCGCCACGTCGACCTCCTGTCGGCCGCGCAGCGGGGGGCGAGGGGTCAGGTCGTCGCCGCAGGTCTCGAGCCAGAAGCTGACGGCGCGGTAGTCAGGCGGGCCGCCCGCTCGAGCCGCTGTCTCGGCCGCGGCGGGAGCAGCGCTCATACGGTCAGGACCTCGCCCTCCACCGGCCGCGCCAGCTCGGGCCCCTTGTTGCGGGGGTTGTTGACGGCCGTCGAGATGGGCACCGCCTCCAGCTCCCCGGCCGGGGTCGCGTGCAGGAGCGCCTGCAGCAGCTCGGTGTCGGTGAGCGAGGGATCGAGCCACTGGTCCCAGACCTCAGGCGGCAAGATGACGGGCATCCGGTCGTGGATCCGCTCCATGCCCTCGTTGGCGCGCGTCGTGATGATCGTGCAGGAGCGCAGCCAGGCCTCGTTCGGTTCGTCCTTCCAGGTGGACCACAGGCCGGCGAAGGCGAGCGGCGCGCCGTCGGGTCGCCGGATGAGGTAGGGCTGGCGCGTCTTCTCGTCCACACGGCGCCACTCGTAGAAGGCGTCGGCGGGCACGATGCAGCGCCGGCCGGCGCTGAAGCTGCGCTTGAAGGCCGGGCTCGTGGCGACCGTCTCGGCGCGCGCGTTGATCATGCGATTGCCGATCTTCGGGTCCTTGGCCCACGAGGGGACGAGGCCCCAGCGGTAGGCGTCCACGACCCGTGCCCGATCCGGCGCGGGTTGAACGATCACGGCCACGTCCTGCGTCGGCGCCACGTTGTAGTGGCCGCCCGGGTCGTCGTAGTGGCCGGTCGCGCCCTCGGGCGCGGGACGGGCCTCGAAGAGCTCGGCCAGCTCCGCCGTGGGGCGCTGCTGGGTGAATCGGCCGCACATGGCCCGATGGTGGCACAAGCTCGACGCCTCGTGGGCTCGTCCGCCGAACGCTGCCACGCCGCCTGGCCTGCCGTGCTCCCAAACCTGCCACACTGCCGGCCGTGGAGCTGCCGCCGCGATCGGCCCTGGCGGGGGCGTGGACGCTCGAGCCGGGTGTCGTCTTTCTCAACCACGGATCCTTCGGCGCGTGCCCCGCGCCGGTCCTCGAGGCACAGCAGGCATGGCGTTCGCGGCTCGAGGCGCAGCCGGTGCGGTTCCTGGCGCGAGAGCTCGAGGGAGCCCTCGACGCGGCGCGTGGCGAGCTGGCTGCCTTCCTGGGCGCCGATCCCGACGACCTGGCGTTCGTGCCCAACGCCACGCACGGCCTCAACACCGTGCTGCGCTCGCTGTGCTTCCGACCGGGCGACGAGCTGCTGACCGACGATCACGAGTACAACGCGGCGGCCAACGCGCTGCGCTTCGCCGCCCAGCGCGACGGCGCCCGCGTCGTGGTGGCCGACGTGCCCTTCCCGGCGCATCCGGGCGAGCCGCCCCTCGGCGGCCCGGACGCGGTGGTCGAGGCGGTCGCGAGGGCGGTCACGTCGCGCACGCGCCTCGCGTTGCTGAGCCATGTGACCAGCCCCACCGGCCTGGTCTTCCCGTTGGAACGCCTGGCGCAAGAGCTCGCGGCGCGCGACGTGGAGGTCCTCGTCGACGGCGCCCACGCGCCGGGCATGGTGCCACTCGACCTCGCCCGGCTTGCGAGGGCCGGCGTCACGTACTACACCGGCAACGGCCACAAGTGGCTCTGCGGGCCGAAGGGCAGCGGCTTCCTCTGGGTGCGACGCGATCGGCAGGCCGCGATCCGGCCGCTGGCCATCTCGCACGGCGCCAACTCGCCGCGCCTCGATCGGCCGCGCTTCCGCCTCGAGTTCGACTGGACCGGCACGGCTGACCCTTCGCCCTACCTCGCCCTGCCGGCCGCCCTGCGCTTCGGGGCGACGCTGCGGCCGGGCGGCTGGCCCGCAGGGATGGCGGCCAACCGATCGCTGGCGATCGAAGGACGCGCGGCGGTCATGGAGGCGCTCGGCCTGGAAGCACCTGCCCCCGAGGCCATGCTCGGTTCGTTGGCGGCCGTGCCGCTGCCCGAGCCCCGGACGGCTCGCTCCGGGGCGCCGACCGCGTCGCCGCTCGACGACGATCCGCTGCAGGCCGAGCTGCGCGAGGCCTACGCGATCGAGGTGCCGATCCTCACCTGGCCCCAGCCGTGGCGCGCCTCAACCGCGCCGCCGGGCCGACTGCTGCGCATCTCGGCCCAGGCGTTTGACACGCCCGCCGAGTACGACTACCTGGCCGCTGCACTCGCCGAGGCGCTGGCGCGCTGATCGCCGGTCGGCAGGAGCAGCAGCGCCAGGATCGCAAGGACCGCCCCCGCGAGCATCGCGAACTCGATCCCCAGGGCCGCCCAGATGACGATGATCATGAGCACGGCGACGCCCGCCAGCAACAGGCCGGTGCGGTGGGCCCGCGCCCAGTCGCCCAGCGTGGGGCCAGCTTCTCCGGCTGCGGCCGCTTCGCCTGCGGCGGCGCCTCGGGTCGCGGCCGCCAGCTCCCCGATCCAGGCCGGACGCCCGGCGAGGTAGGCCACGGCCGCGACGACGAGCGCGCCCACGATGACGAGGCGCCCGAACGCGAACAGGTTGCCGAAGAGCTCGCCGGCCACGCCGCGAACCGTGGTCTGCGCGCTGTCGTCCGCGATCGAGTTGACGATCGCGGTCTCGATGCCGCTGACGATCATGCGTGCCAGGGCGAAGGCGATGACCGCGCCGAGGGCCAGCAGCAGCACCATGCGCAGCCGCTGTCGCGCCAGGTAGATCGTCAGCAGGAAGAGGCCGACGGTGATGACGATCAGGGCGATGACGATCAGGTCGAACAGCTGGACGGCCGTCTGCAGCCGCTCCAGGCGCTGCGCGCTGAAGAGCGGGATCTGGCCCAGGTCTGGCGGGATCGTCACGTTGAAGGTGGTCTGCAGCTGCTGGACCAGGTCCGCCGGCAGCTGACCAGAGGACAGATCGGGCAGGGTGATCGAGGCGGGGATGAGCCCGGCCGCCTGGAGCTGCTGCAGCGCCGCACCCACGAGCGGCAGCAGGTTGAGCGTCACGACGCCGTTCTCCAGGGTCACCACGGTCGTGTCGCCCCGCAGCAGGGCCACGGCCTTGGCATGGGCGAAGCGGTTCGCCTCGAGCCAGACCTGCTGGAACTGGGGACTCGCCATCACCTTGGCCAGCCCCTGGCCGAGCCGGTCGGTCAGGGCGACGGTCAGCGGCCCCGCCACGAACGCCACCTTGGGCGGCAGGTTCGCCTCGAGGAACGTCTGCACCCCCAGGGCGTCGACCACCTGGACGGCGACCTGCTGGCTGACCGCGTCGATGACCTGCGGCTCGGCCGAGATGTCGGCCACCAGCGAGACGTAGCGGTCGGTGTTGAGCACGACCTGGTGCGTCCACAGGGTGACCGTGCTGACGACGAGGGTCAGGCAGGTGAGGACGGCCAGGAGCCCCACGGCCAGGCCGCGCCAGCGTGATCCGCGAGGACGGGCCGTCGTGAGCTGGGTCGTCGGGCCCCCGGTCGATGGCTGGTCCATCGTTCAGGCCTCCGATGCAGCCGTCGCGTTGGCAGACGGCGGCGTCTCGGTCGCCGCGGTGGCGGCCGCGGCCGTCGCGCCGGCGGTCCGAGCGGGGAACTGCAGGCCCAGCTCCCGCTCCATCCAGCGGCGCAGCTGCTGGTACACCATCGGCGCCCCGACGAGCGGGGCCAGATCGAGCGTCCAGTCGGCGGGGTAGACGAGGAACGGGCGGGTCTGCGGTCCGCCGAGGCCACCATGAGCCCCGATCAGCTCCTCGAACGCCGCGATCTCGTAGGTCTCCTCGTCGTACAGGCTGATCACGGCGATGTCGCCCACGTGCTCGATCTCGTCGAGCCGCTTGAACGCGCGCACCGCGTACTCCCCGTAGGGCGCCAGCGGGTCCTCACCCTCGACCCGGTCGTCATCGAGGTAGTGGATGCCCTTCTTGCCGACGCAGAGCGGCCCGAAGCGCTCCGAGCGCACCATCAGCACGCCGACGCCGGGGTGGTTCGCCAGTGCCTCTACGAGGCCTGGGTGGAGGGCCGCGATCTGCTCCGCGGAGAGGCGGGTGGGCCGCACGTTGAAGTAGATGAGGCCCAGGTTGCCCCCTGCCACGACCACCAGGTCCGCCGGTTGCTTGGTGGGCTTGTCGAGGTCCTTCCCCTGGCCCGCCCCGGCGCCCGGCTCCGTCTCCGGCGAGGTGTCGGGTGTCGGCGCACCGGCCGGCGCCGTGACCGCTTCGCGCGGCCCCAGGTCCACGACCCCGCCCTTGCTGCGTCGCCGGGTCGCGGCGCGGGCGATGGCGCCGGTAACGCCCCGGGTCTGGGTCACCTCGGTCATGAAGGCGTTCAGCTGTCCCCAGTCCTCGACGCTGGCGGTGGCCGCGGCGACCGAAGCCGGTCCGCCCATGAGCGAGCGCACGACCTCCTGGAGGGTCACGCCGTAGCGCTGCAGGAAGGTCTGGCCGAGGCTCTGGCCGTGATCGGCCAGCACGACGAAGCGGTACGGCCGGGGAGCGTCCTGGGCAGCCTTCTCGAGTGTGCCCAGCTCGCGGTCCACGCCGTCGAGCGCATCGAGCGACTCCGGCCGCTCGGGGCCGCTGTGGTGCGCGATCTCGTCGTAATCGGTGTAGTCCATGTAGATCACCGGCGTGCCGCGCAGCATCTCCTGGATCACCAGCGAGGTGCCCAGGGCACGCATGGCCACGTTGGTCGCGGCGCGCACCCACGGGTAGGGGAAGCCCCGGTGCATGCGGGGGACGATCCCTGCCCGGGCCTGGCGGCGGGCCTGGATGTTTTCCTTGATCACCTCGCCGAGGTAGCGGGCGATCATGTTCAGGTAGCTGTAGGGGCTCACGAAGAACCAGTAGAAGGCCTCGCTCTGGCCGAGCCCCCGGTCCTTGACCTTGATGGTCGACATGACCAGGAAGGCGCGCTTCGCATCGCCCGTGAAGATGTTGCTGATGCTGGCGCCGCCGGGGCTCAGCAGGCCGTCGCCCCGGGTGAGGCGCCGTTCGATCTCCGTCGCGTCCTCCGGGTGGTTGGCCACCAGCAGCCGGCCGTTCTCCTTCTCCCACCAGCGGAAGTTGGGGATGCCGTCGTTGGTGCCCTGCAGGATCCCCGCCTGGCTGGCGGGCGTGGTCGAGGGCAGCAGCGCCTCCCAGTGCCCCAGGCGGTGCGAGCCGTCGCGCAGCCAGCGCGCCATGACCGGCACGCGTCCGGCGCGCACTGAGTGGGTCATCACGTCGTGGGAGAGGCCGTCGAGCTGGATCACCACCAGGCCCGGCTGGTCGGTGTGGACCACGTCACGCCGGCGGCTGGCCAGTGAGCGCACGAGCGCGCCGTAGTAGGAGTCGTCCTCGTTGAGGGCGAAGACGCCGCCGATCGCGGTGTTGATGAAGGCGTACACGAACGACACCAACAGGGCCCCGAGGAAGCCGCCGGTGAGGGTGAGTCCAGGCACCAGGCTGTTGAGGAGCAGGATCGCGACGACCTGCCAGAGGATCGTCAGGATGCCGACCACGGCGATCGAGCGTCCGGCGACCACGCCCAGGATCAGCGGCCGGATGAGCAGGTTGAGGCCGGCCAGCACCAGCACCGCGATGATCGCCGAGGCGACATCGGCGATCTGCAGGTTGGGCAGTAGCCACACCGTGATGCCCAGCGCGACCAGGCTCACCAGGAACGAGATCAGGGCTCGCCGCACCAGGGCGCGTCGCCCCGGTCGCCAGTTCCACAACAGCTCGAACTGCGTCACGTACAGGATGCGCAGGCGCCGCAGCGTTTCCATGGGGCGCTCCCTCAGCCGGCGATGCCGGGCTCGCTGGGGGCGAGCCGGACCGGCCATATCGTATGGCGCGCGAGGCGGCCGGCGTCACCCCTTCCGGGTGAAACGACGTACAGGGCCGGAGACGACCGCGGGGGCTTGCGCCGGCGGCGTACAGTACGCGCCGCGGCACCCAATGCGGCCGCGAGGGACGGAGGGCAACCCCATGACGCTGGTCATCGCGATCCTGGCGCTGCTGGTCGGCGCGGCGTTCTGCTTCGGCGGCTTTCGCTTCTTCTTGATCCTGCTGCCGATCTGGGCTTTCCTGGTCGGCTTCAACGTGGGCACCGACGCCATCAGCGCAATCTTCGGCGATGGGAGCTTCGCCACGGTGACCAGCTGGGTGGTGGGCTTCGTCGTGGCCCTCGTCTTTGCTGTGCTCTCGTACCTCTTCTACTGGGTCGCCGTGGTGCTGCTAGGGGCAGCGGTTGGCTACGCCATCGGCGCCAGCGCCTGGGGCCTCATCGGCAACGAGCACGGCCTGGTGGCGTTCGTGATCGGCATCATCTGCGCCTTCGCCCTGGGCGCCGTGACGCTCTTCCTCAACGTGCCCAAGTACCTCGTGGTGCTGCTCAGCGCGATCGGTGGCGCGGCGACCATCCTGGCCGGCTGGTTCCTGCTCATCGGCCAGATCTCCTCCGACCAGGTCTACTGGACCACCGTCGGCGCACTGATCAAGGACAGCTGGTTCTACTTGATCGTGTTCGCCGCGCTGGCCGTGGCCGGGCTCGTCGTGCAGATGCGGGCGCCGCGGTACGGCCCGGACTCGTACGAGTTCAGCCAGACCGTCTACCGCTACCAGTGAGCTGA
>DATHCS010000020.1:0-7406 GCA_035319405.1 Candidatus Dormiibacterota bacterium
GATGGCCGCCGGGTCCGAGCGGGCGGGGTTGCCGCTCCGAGGCCCACGGGACTACACTCCCGGCGGCCCATCGTGCACGACCGGCGTGGCGCGCTGGACCGGCCCAGCCAGCAGCGGAGGAGATCTCCCACCGTGGAGACCGGACCCAGTCGCGACGGCGCCCCAGGCGCCGCCAGGCAATCGGTCCGCCGCACCCGCTAGCGGCCGGCGCTCGGCGCCGTGCCCGTCGGTGGGCGGCGGACCCACCGACGAGGACAGCCATGCAGTTCTACCTGAGCCAGGTCGTGGGCCGCCCGGTCCGCGACGCGCAGGGTGAGCCGATCGGCAAGGTCGCCGACCTGATCGTCGCCATCGGCGACCGCTACCCGCCCGTCACCGGCCTGGTGGTGACCACCGACCGGCGGCGCATCTTCCTGCCCTGGTCCGACGTCGCCCACTTCGACCTGTCGGGCGCGACGCTGAACACCGACCGCATCGACATCAGCAAGTTCACCAAGCGCGACAACGAGCTGCTCCTGTACAGCGACCTGCAGGACAAGCAGATCGTGGACATCGACGGCCGCAAGGTCGTGCGCGTCAACGACCTGCGCCTCGACGAGATCGAGGGCAAGCTGCACCTGGTGGCCGTGGACGTGGGGGCGGCCGGCCTGCTGCGCCGTCTCGGCATCGAGGGCCCCTACCGCACCATCGCGCGGAACCTGCGCCTGCCCGTGCCGGAGCGGTACATCGACTGGGAGGACGTGGACCCGGTCGAGACCTCGATCGCCTCGGTGCGCCTGCGCGTGCCCCATGCCGGGCTGGTCGAGCTGCACCCGGCGGACCTCGCCTCGATCATCGACCAGCTCACGCCGCGAGACCGGGCGGGCATCCTGGCCACGCTCGACGACGAGGCGGCGGCGGACGCCATCGAGGAGATGGAGCCCGACACCCAGGTCGAGGTCATGGAGGACCTCGAGCCGGCCCGCGCCGCGGACATCCTCGAGGAGATGAGCCCCGACGACGCGGCCGACCTGATCGCCGACCTCTCCGATGCGGCCCGCGACGAGATCCTGCCGCTCATGGAGCGCGACGAGGCGGAGGAGGTGGCCGAGCTGCTCGGCTATCCCGAGGATTCGGCCGGCGGCATGATGACCACCGAGTTCGTGGCGGTGCGCGACGACCTCACCGCGGAGCAGACCATCCAGCGGCTGCGCGAGCTCGAGCCCGACGCCGAGACGATCTACTACATCTACGTCGTGGACGATGCCGGCCGCCTGGTGGGCGTGCTCTCGCTGCGCGACCTGATCGTGGCGTCGCCGGGCGCCCTGGTGCGCGACTTCATGTACCCCGAGCCGGTCGCGGTCGGGCTCCTGGCCGACCAGGACGAGGTGGCCCAGGCCGTGGCCCGCTACAACCTGCTGGCGGTCCCCGTCGTGGACGACGACGGAGGCCTCGAGGGCATCGTCACCATCGACGACGCCATCGACACCGTCCTGCCCAGCGGCTGGAAGCACCGCCTGCCGCGCCTCTTCTCGCGCTCCGCCAACTAGGTTCCCGGGGTGACGCAGCTCGTCGCGCGGATCCGCGAACAGATCCGCTTCGAGGATCGCCTGCGCCTGCGGGGCCGCTTCCGGCGGCGCCGGGGCTTCGTGGCCTTCCTCGCCGTGATGGGCCCGGGGCTGATCGCGGGGGTGGCCGGCAACGACGCCGGCGGCATCACCACCTACTCGGTCATGGGCGCCTCGACGGGCCTCACCCTGCTGTGGGTCTTCCCCCTGACCACCGTCATCCTGGGCGTGGTCCAGGAGATGGCGGCTCGGCTGGGCGTGGTCACCGGCCAGGGCCTCTCGGACCTCATCCGCGATCGCTACGGCGTGCGCTGGACGGCCTTCGCGATGCTGACCCTGGTCATCGCCAACGCCGCCAACACGATCGCCGAGTTCGCCGGCGCGTCGGCGGCCCTGGGGATCTTCGGGGTGCCCCCCATCATCACCGTGCCGGTGGTGGGGGTGGCGATCTGGGCCCTCGTGCTGTTCGCCAGCTATCGCACCGTCGAGCGGGTCTTCCTGTCGATCACGCTGGTCTTCGCGGCCTACATCCTGTCGGCCCTGCTGGCGCATCCCGACTGGGGCGAGGTCGGCCGGGCGCTGGTCACGCCGCACCTCGACCTGACCACCACGACCCTGCTGCTGCTCGTCGCGGTGGTGGGCACCACGATCACGCCGTACATGCAGTTCTACCTGCAGTCGGCGGTCGCGGAGAAGGGCATCGACGAGGAGGAGCTGCGCCTCGAGCAGGTGGACGCGGTCGGCGGTGCGGTGTGGACCAACGTCATCGCCGTCTTCATCGTGGTGGCCTGCGCGGCCACCCTGTACGTGGCAGGGCAGACCATCACCAGTGCGGCCGACGCGGCCGTGGCCCTCGAGCCGATCGCCGGTCGCTTCGCCTCGGCCCTCTTCGCACTGGGTCTCTTCGGGGCGAGCGTGCTGGCGGCCACCATCATGCCGGTCAGCACGGCCTTCGTGGTCTGCGAGGCCTTCGGCTTCGAGTCGGGCGTCGGCAAGCGCTTCCGGGAGGCGCCCATCTTCTTCAGCCTCTACACGCTCCTGCTGGTGGTCGGCGCGGTGGTCGTCCTGATCCCGGGGCTCGACCTCATCTCGGTCATCGTGGCCAGCCAGTACGTCCAGGGCCTGCTGCTGCCGATCGTGCTGGTCTTCATGCTGCTGCTGGTGAACAACCGCTCGCTGCTCGGGCACCACGTCAACGGACGGGCGCTCAACGTGGTGGCCACGGCGTGCATCGGGCTGGTGATCGTGCTGGACGTCGTGCTGCTGGGGACCTCGCTCCTGGGCGCGCTGGGCGTCCAGGTCGGCTGACCGTCCGCTACGATGCCCGCGTGAAGGGCCTCATCCTGGCGGGCGGCACGGCCTCGCGGCTCTTTCCCCTCACCACGGTCACCAACAAGCACCTCCTGCCGATCCACGATCGGCCCATGCTGTTCTTCCCCCTCGACACGCTGCGCGGGATGGGCGTCCGCGAGGTGCTGGTCATCCTCGGCGGGCGCAGCGTGGGCGACATCGTGGAGCTGCTCGCGGACGGGCGCGACTTCGGGCTCGACCTGACCTACCGCTACCAGCGCGGGGCGCTGGGCATCGCCCACGCGATCGGGCTGGCGCGGGACTTCGTGGGCGGCGACGACTTCTGCGTCGTGCTGGGCGATAACGTGCTGATCGGCCCGCCGCTGGCCGAGGTGGCGGACGAATTCGCCGCCGGCGACCACGGAGCCGGCACGCTCCTCTACCAGGTGCCCGATCCCGAGCGCTTCGGCGTCGCCGAGTTCGACGCCGCCGGACGGCTGGTCGGCTTCGAGGAGAAGCCGACCCACCCCAAGAGCGACCTGATCCCGGTGGGCGTCTACTTCCTGCGACCCGACGCCTTCCAGGTCATCGAGGGCCTGCAGCCCTCGGGCCGCGGCGAGTTCGAGATCACCGACGTGCTCAACCATTACCTCGCGGATCCGCGCGGCCTCTTCTGGCGCCGGTACGAGGGCCATTGGTCAGACGCGGGCACGGTCGAGTCGCTGCTGCATGCCTCGCAGGTCGCCGCGGAGGCGGCGCAAGCCGGCCGGCTGGAGCCGCCGCCGGTGACGGATCGCCGAGGCCCCGCCTGAGATGCGGCTGCTGGTCGCCGGAGGGGCCGGCTTCATCGGCAGCGCCTTCGTGCGCCGCAGGCTGGCCGCCACCGGCGACGCGATCGTCGTCCTCGACAAGCTCACCTACGCCGGCGACCGGGACAACCTGGCCGAGGTCGAGTCCGATCCCGCGCGCGCGGCGCGCTACCGCTTCGTGCACGGCGACATCGCCGATGCGCAGCTCGTCGAGCCGCTCGTCGCCGACGTCGACGCGGTGGTCAACTTCGCCGCCGAGTCGCACGTCGACCGCAGCATCCTCGACGCGGAGGCCTTCCTGCGCACCGGGGTCATCGGGGTCCACGTGCTGCTCGAGGCGGTGCGCACCGCGGTGGAGGCCGACGGCCGCCCCCGGCGGCTGCTCCAGGTCTCCACGGACGAGGTCTACGGCTCGGTCGAGCGCGGCCACAGCAGGGAGGACGATCGCCTGGCGCCCCGCAGCCCCTACGCCGCGGCCAAGGCGGCCGGGGAGCTGCTCGTGCAGGCCTACCGCGAGACGCACGGCCTGGACGTGGTCGTCACCCGCGGCGCCAACACCTACGGGCCGTACCAGCATCCGGAGAAGCTGGTACCCCTCTTCATCACCAACGCGCTGCAGGACCTGCCCTTGCCGCTCTACGGCGACGGCGACCAGCGCCGCGACTGGCTCTACGTGGACGACCATGCCGACGGGGTGGCCGCCGTCCTCGACCGCGGGCAGGCCGGTCATGCCTACAACCTGCCCGGTGCCGGCGAACGCGCCAATCGCGAGGTGACGCGAGCGATCCTCGAGCAGCTGGGCAAGCCCTGGTCGCTCGTGCGCCGGGTGCCGGACCGGCCGGGCCACGACCGTCGCTACGCGATGGACGGCGGCCGCGCGGCTGCGCTGGGCTGGCGCCCGGGCGTCGAGCTGGCCACGGGCCTGGCCCGCACCGTCGAGTGGTACCGCGCCAACGAGGCCTGGTGGCGAAGGCGGCGCGACGCGGCCTGGGACGCCTACTACGAGCTGCAGTACGGGCGGCGCCTGGCCGAGTCGACCGAGGCCTGACGTGCCGTGCCGGGCGTGAGCGAGCCCACAGCCCCCGACCGCCCGGTCGCCGTGACGGGGCCGACGGGCCGCCTCGGGCGGGCCGTCCTGGCTGAGCTCGAGCGGCATGATCGGCCGGCAGTGGCCTGGGGGCGCCCGGATTACGACCTCGATGACCCGTCCGCTGCGGCACGCCTGGTGGCGCGCGACGGTCCCGCGCTGGTGGTGCACTGCGCCGCCTGGACCGACGTGGACGGCTGTGCGCGCGACCCCGACCTGGCGATGCGGCGCAATGCCCGGGCCGTGCGCGAGCTGGCCGAGGCGGCCGCCGGCGGCGGGGTCGACCTCCTGCTCGTCTCGACCAACGAGGTCTTCGACGGTCGTCGCGGCGACGGCGTGGGGTACCTCGAGACGGACCGCGCCGAGCCGGGCAACCCCTACGGGGCCAGCAAGCTGGCGGGCGAGCGCGCCGCGGCCGTGGCGTTCCGCGGGGCGTCAGGTGGGCGCCTGTGGGTGGTCCGCACGGCCTGGCTGTACGGCCCGCCGGGGCGCGACTTCCCGGCCAAGATCCTGGCCGCCGCGGCGCGCTTCCCGGCCGGCGAGCCGCTCACGGTGGTGGCCGACGAGATCGGCTCGCCGACGTACGCGCCGGACCTGGCGGCCGCGATGCTGGATCTCGCGGCCCGGGCCGAGCCCGGTCTGTACCACCTCGTCAACGACGGGGCGGCGTCGCGCCTCGAATGGGCGGCCATGGTCCTGGCCCGCTGTCGGCCGGGCCAGCCGACGCGGGCGATCCGCCAGGCCGAATACCCGCGCCCCTCGACGCCGCCGGCCTGGGGAGTGCTGAGCACCGCCAAGGCGGCCGCGGCCGGGGTCACGATGCGGCACTGGCACGACGCGCTCGACGAGTACCTCGCCGACGGCTGTCCCTAGGCGGCGCCCCCGCGGAGACGGGCCGCGAGCTCGCGCAGCGGGGGATTGGACGCGTCGCGCTCTGAGAGGATCGGCGCATGGTCGGGCCAGGGCACGGCGGCGTCCGCGTCGTCCCAGGCGAAGCCGAGCTCGTCCGAGCCGTCGTACTCGTTGGTGACGAGGTAGGCCAGCAGCAGCGCGTTGCGGGCGTAGAAGCCGTGGGCGACGAGTCGCGGGATGTACAGCTGCGTCCCCGCCTCCAGCTCGTGCAGCGCGACGGCGGGCCGGGACGCGGTCCCGGCGACGAGGCCGCGCACGTCGACCAGGGCGGCCACGCCCGGCCCATCGAGGACCGTCCACAGGTCGGCCTGGCGGCGGTGCAGGTGCAGGCCGCGCAGCACCCGCGGCGCCGAGCGCGACAGGTTGGCCTGCACGAAGGACAGCTCGCCGAAGGGGTCCGTCCAGCTGGCCCGCCACAGCTCGCTGAACGCGCCGCGCGCGTCCTCGTGCCACGTAAGGCGCCGTCGCCACACCCCCGGGAGGTCGGTGGGCTGCCAGGCCGGGTCGGGCACGCTCACCGGGCGCGGGCGGCGACCGGCCGCCCGAGGGACCCCGCGCCCGGCCTCACATCATCACCAGGCCGCCGTCCACGCCAAGCACCTGGCCCGTGATGTAGCTGGCCTCGTCGGAGGCGAGGAAGGCCACGGCGGCTGCGACCTCCTCCTCGAGGCCGAAGCGGCCGAGCGGGGTGGCAGCCCGGATCTGCTCCTTGAGGGGCTCCGGCAGGTCGTGCGTCAGGTCGGTGTCCACGAAGCCGGGCGCCACGGCGTTGACGGTGATGCCGCGGCTGGCCAGCTCGCGAGCGGCGGCCTTGGTGAGCCCGATCAGGCCGGCCTTCGCCGCGGAGTAGTTGGCCTGGCCCATCTGGCCGGCCTGGCCCGACACGCTGGTGATGCTGATGATCCGTCCGGCCCGTGCCCTGAGCATCGGCCGCGTCACCGCCTTGAGCATGTAGAAGGCGCCGAAGAGGTTCGTCTCGAGCACCTCGCGCCAGGCTTCGATGCTCATGCGCATGATCAGGTCGTCGCGCGTGACGCCCGCGTTGTTGACCAGGATGTCGATCCTGCCGTAGGCATCGAGGGTGGTCTTGACCAGCGCCTCGGCCGAGGCCGGCTCGGTCACGTCGGCCTGCAGGGCCACGGCACGCACGCCGAGATCGACGGCCGCGGCGCGGGTCGCCTCCGCACCGGCCGTGTTGCCGCGGTAGCTGAAGGAGACGTCAGCGCCCTGGCCCGCAAGGCACAGCACGATGGCCCGCCCGATGCCCCGTGAGCCACCGGTCACGATGGCGCTCTTGCCCGTCAGGTCGATCATGCCGGCACCTCCGCCGGGCTCGTCAGCTCGGCGCCCGCTCCGGGCTCCGCGGCCGGCCGCTCCCCGGTCGCCGTGGCCTCCTTGCGGGCGAAGACCCGCTGCAGCTCGGGTGGCGTGGGATCGGCCCGCGGATAGTCGGCGGGAGCGGCGATGTGGGCCGCGGGAGGCACGCTCGCGGCGCGCCGCCCGAGCGCCGGGTCGGCCGTCCAGCGCACGACGCAGGCGCCGCTCGTGTAGCCCGAGCCGAAGGCCACGAAGACGACCACGTCGCCCGGCTTCACGCGGCCCGCGTCGACGGCCTCCGCGAGGGCGATGGGCACCGACGCGGCCGAGGTGTTGCCGTAGCGGTCGACGTTGATGTAGACGCGCTCGAGGCCAATGCCGAGCTGGCGGCCCACCGCGTCGATGATGCGCACGTTGGCCTGGTGCGGCACGAAGAGGGCCACC
>DATHCS010000021.1:0-4569 GCA_035319405.1 Candidatus Dormiibacterota bacterium
GGCAGCTCGATAGCCCGCGCCGGCCTCGCCTCCCGGCTGCGGTATCGCGCCGCCCGGTCAGGGCCCGCCCGCGGCGACGATCTGCAGGCCCCACATGCCGACCGCGAAGACGAGGACCGCCAGGATCGAGTCGGCGCCAAGGCCGGCATGGCGGCGTTCCAGGCGCACGATGATCGTGCCGATGTAGATGCCCGTGAGGACGATCCCCAGCGCTCCCAGCCAGGCGTTGGCCGCGCCCGCGTGCGGAAGCAGGGGCGTTCCGGCGAGCAGGTCGGCCAGCACGAAGAGGCAGAGCTGGAAGGCGTTGCCACCGAAGATGTCACCCATCGCCAGCTGGTGGTCGCCAAGCCGGACCGCCTCGAGGCCGGTGCTGATCTCGGGCAGGGCCGTCGCCGCGGCCAGGATCGTCGCGCCAAAGACCACGCCGTTGATGCCGGCCTGATCGGCCAGGGCGCTGCCGGTGGCCTCCAGGGCCACGCCCGCGACGAGCGTGACGGCGCTCGCGGCCAGGAAGATGAGCCCCACGGCCAGCGTGCTCATCCTGGCGAAGGGGTGCTTCGCCATCGGGTGCGGCAGGCGGCGGTGTCGGCGGCCCGGCTGGCTACCCGGCATGGCCACCTGCCAGGGCTCGGTCCGTCGCACCCGCCCGATCAGGTAGATCCCGATCAACCAAGCCACCACGATGCCGATCGACGCCGGACTGACGCCGGCGACGGCGGCCGAGGGTGGCAGCATCGTGCCCATCAGCATCACCGCCACCAGGACGACGACCAGGGCGCCCTCCAGCACCGGGATCAGGGACCCGACCAGGTAGCTCAGGGGGTGATCGCCACCCACGGCCCGGTCGCACAGCACAAGCACCATCGTCTGCACGGCGATGCCGCCGATGAGGTTGCCCGCCGCGATGTCGAGGTTGCCCTGCATGACCGCCGCGACCGTGATGGCGAGCTCGGGCAGGCTCCCCGACACGGCCAGCAGGATCACGCCCCCGAACGCGTCGCCCAGCTTCAGCCGATCGTCGAGCGAGTCGGTCGCACGCGACAGGACGATCCCAGCCATCCAGGTGGCGAGTGCCCCGACAAGGAAGATCGCCACCAGCAGCGGCGCGCCCAAGTCCCCCACGATCACCTCCGAGATCGCCACAAGCATCGCGCATCCGGCCCGCGACGTGTAGGCTGCGGCGCGTGGACGACCACCCCGCCACGGCCTGCTGAGCCGCCACACGGGCGCGCCGTGAGCGAGCCAGGACCCCGACGACCGCCGAGCGTGCAGCGGCTGCTCGCCGCCGCGGCACCGCAGCTCGGCGAGCGCCAGCACGACGCCGTGGTCGCCCTGGCGCGGGAGGTCCTGGCCGAGGAACGCGTCCGCATCGCGAACGGGGCGGAGCCGCGGGGGCTGGCGGTCCTCGCTGCGCAGCTGGTCGCCTCGGCCGCGCCGACTGCGGACGGTGGGCTCGTGCGGGTCCTCAACGCCACCGGCGTGATCCTCCACACCAACCTGGGGCGGGCCCCGTGGCCGACGGCGGCCATCGAGGCGGCAGGCCAGGCCGCCGCGGGTTACGGCCTCCTCGAGCTGGACCGTGCGACCGGCCGTCGCGGACCCCGCATGCCGCTGGTGGAGGCGCTGCTGACGGCGCTGACCGGCGCGGAGGCGGCATTGGTCGTGACGAACAACGCCGCGGCCGTCGCGCTGGCCGTGGGACTGGCTGGCCGGGGCGGACGGGTCGTCGTGGGGCGCGGCGAGCTGGTGGAGATCGGCGGCGGGGTGCGCATCCCCGAGATCGTGCGGCGCGCCGGGGCAAGGCTGGTCGAGGTCGGTACGACCAACCGCACCCGCCTGGCCGACTACGAGGAGGCGCTCGCGGACGGCAGGGCCCGGCTCGTCCTCAGGGTGCATGCCTCGAACTTCCGCATGGAGGGCTTCGTGGAGGGGGTCGCCACGGCCGACCTGGCGGCCCTGGCGCACGAGCGGGAGGCGTGGCTCGTCGAGGACCTGGGCAGCGGCGCGCTCCTCGACACGGCGTCCTTTGGGCTGGCGCACGAGCCGACGCCCATGGAGTCGCTGGCAGCCGGCGCGGACCTGGTCACCTTCAGCGGCGACAAGTTGCTCGGCGGGCCCCAGGCGGGACTGATCGTGGGGCGGGCGGCGCTGATCGCGCGCCTCCGGCGCGACCCCCTGGCGCGCGCCATGCGACCCGACAAGACGGTGTCGGCCGCCCTGGCGGCGACGCTGGAGCTCTACCGAACCGGCCAGGCCGTCCAGACCATCCCGGTCTGGCGCATGATCGCGGTGACGGCGGCTGCCCTGCGAGAGCGGGCCCGGGCGGCGGGTGGGGCGGTCAGCGGCGCGATCGCCGGCACGGTCGATGCACACGCCGGGAGCGACGCCGAGCGCAACGCCGCGCGCGGGGCCCGACGGGGCGATACGGTGGAGGCCGTCCCCATCCGGTCGGCCGTCGGGGGCGGGGCCCTGCCCGGCACGACCCTCCCCTCCTGGGGCCTGCGCATCCGACCGGCCTCGGGCGGCGCGGATGCCCTGCTGGCTCGACTGCGAGCCGGCCACCCCTGCGTGGTCGGTCGCATCGACGATGGCGCGGTCCTGCTCGACCTGCGGACCGTGAAGGCCGGATCCGACGCCGTCCTCATCGCAGCGGTGATCGCGGCCCTGCGCTCGATGCCCGCCGCGTGAGCATCGTCATCGGTACGGCCGGTCACATCGACCACGGCAAGACCGCGCTGCTGCGCGCGCTGACGGGCATCGACGCCGACCGACTGCCCGAGGAGCAGCGGCGCGGTATGACCATCGACATCGGGTACGCCTGGCTCCCGCTGCCCGAAGGGGGATCGATCGACTTCGTGGATGTCCCGGGCCACGACCGGCTGATCGGAAACATGCTTGTGGGTGCCGGCGAGATCGACGCGGTGATGCTGGTCGTCGCCGCCGACGACGGACCGCGGGCACAGACGCTGGAACACCTGGAGCTGCTGGACGCGCTCGGCCTGCGGCACGGGCTGGCCGTCGTCACGAAGCTCGACCTGCTCACGCCCGACGATCCACGGCGGACGAGCCG
The DNA here is from genome assembly GCA_035319405.1 of Candidatus Dormiibacterota bacterium. Taxonomy (GTDB): domain Bacteria; phylum Chloroflexota; class Limnocylindria; order Limnocylindrales; family CSP1-4; genus DASPUH01. Next base: position 3,071 of record DATHCS010000021.1, read on the forward strand.
ACCGGCCGAGGTGACGGCCCTCATGGAGGGAACGACGCTCGCCGGTTCGCCGGTGCTCGGGGTGTCGGCCCAGACCGGCGAGGGCCTGGCCGAGCTGCGTACGGCGCTCCTCGATCTCTGCGACCGCGTGCTGGCGTTCCCGGGCGCGCCGGCCGGCCACGAGCTCGGCGGGGCGCGCCTGGCGATCGACCGTGCGTTCAGCGTGCGCGGCCGAGGCGCCGTGGTGACGGGCACGCTGCGGGGTGGATCGCTGGAGCGGGGGGCGACGGTCCGCATCGTGCCCGCAGGAGCCGCGCTCTCGACCGCGCGCGTCCGCGAGCTGCAGATCCACGGCCGGCCGGTCGAGCGCGTGGCAGGAAGCGGTCGCGTGGCGCTTAACCTCGCGGGACCCGCCCACCGGGCACTCCGGCGAGGCCAGGTGGTGGCGACGAGCCCGGCGCCGCTGGACACGGAGCGCCTGCTGGTCGAGCTGCGCCCGGTGGCCCGCGGCCGACCCCTTCGTGACGGCGTCGAGCTGCGCCTCCACCTCGGCACCGACGAGGTGCTGTGCCGGCTCCGCCTCGCCGCGACGATCGACGAGCCCGTGCCCATCGATCCGCTGCTCGGCATGCTGCGCCTCGCCCGGCCGGTCGCCGCGGCCGTCGACGATCGGTTCGTGCTGCGCTGGCCCTCGCCGGCCGCCGCGGCCGCGGGCGGCCGCGTCCTCGACCCACTGCCCCCTCGCCGCCTCGCTCGACGACGACTCGACGCGACGGCCATCGCCCGGATCGCAACGGCGGCCTCCGTCGAGCGGCGCCTCGCGGCGCTCCTGGCCGCCCACGGCGCGCTGACGGAAGGGGCCATCGAGGCGTACGGGTCGGCCTTCGAGGCGAGCGGAACGGGCACGGACCACGCTGCGGGCACGGGCATGCCCGGCGGTCCGGTCCGGCTCGATCCGGAACTTGCGGCCGGTCTCGAGCGACTCGCACTCGATGCGGTGGCCGAGGATCGGGCGCAGCACCCCACCGACGGGGGGCTCCCCCGAGCCCGGCTGCGGCCGCGCCTGGTACAGCGCTTGCGCCTCGGGGCGGAGATCTCGCCTCCCGACGCCCGGACCGCGATCGAGGCCCTGCTCGACGGCCTGGTTCGGAGCGGGCGACTGGCCCAGCACGGTGATCGGCTGGTGATCCCGGGTCGCACCGAGGACCTGCCACCCGAGCTCGCCGCGGCGATGGGGAGGCTCGAGGTCTTGCTCGACGCGCCCGCACCGCCCCCGCTGGGCGAGGCCGCCCAAGCCGCCGGCTGCCCGCCCGACGGCGTCCGGCGCCTCGCGGCAGACGGGCGAATCGTGCGGGTCGGCGACGATCTCGCCTACGCCGCCCCGGCCTACGGGCGCCTGGAGGCGCTTGCCATGCGGCTCGCCGGAGTCGGCCCGCTCACGCCCGCCGCGCTACGCGACGCGAGCGGCACCAGTCGGAAGTACGCGCTGGCCATCCTCGAGGAGATGGACGGTCGCGGGC
>DATHCS010000022.1:0-4607 GCA_035319405.1 Candidatus Dormiibacterota bacterium
GTGCAGACCGAACCGCCCACCGCCTCACCGACGGAGGCAGCGACCAGTACGGCCAGCCCGACGGCAAGCAGCACGCTCGTCGCCGTCCTGGGCGGTCCGGGAGGCGCCGGCGGAGATCCAGCCGGCGGCCCGGGCGGCGTCGGTGGCGGGACAGGAGGCGCGGATCCGCTCGGCACCTCGGGCGGACCTTCCGGGGCGATGCTGCCCGGCCTGCTGGTGATCCTCTGTGCGGGTGCCGGCCTGCTCCTGTTCGTCGCGCGGCGCCGGCGTCGGTCGGAGCCGGCCGCGGAGCTGGCCACGGTGACTCCGGACCCGTCCTCCCCAGCCCACGCGGCGAACACGGCCCCGAACGTCGGCGTCGCCGCGGCAGCCGCGGTCGTCACCGCAACGGGAACGCGCGTCGCGCCGCGGCCCCACAGCTCGCCACTTCCCGCGGCACCGCGAGCAACGGCACCGCCCGCCACCGTGCCGCTGGCGGCCTCGGTCAGCCAAGCGGACGAGGAGCCTTCCACCCTGCTCACCGACGACGAGCCGTTGCCGACGGTCCGCGCCGACGAGGCCAACATGCCGCGCTGGCGACGGCCGTCGCTGAAGGCCGCTCGCTTCGCCAGCGAGCGAGTCCCGAACGCCCCCGCGCCGAACCTCGTCTTCGCTGCGGCCGCCGCCACGGACGTGGAGCGGCGCCTGGTCCGCTACGACCTGGTGCGCCTCGGCGACGCGCCCGACGAGGTCAAGAGCCGGGAGGTCGGCCAGCTGCAGGCCAATGACCAGGTCGAGGTCCTCGAGCGACGTGGCAACTGGCTGCGGGTGCGCACGCCGGTGGGCGTGGAGGGCTGGCTCCACCGGACCACCCTGGGTGACGTCGTTGGCCCTGCGGCGGCAGCGCCGCCAGACGTGACAGCGGACGCGGCGGATGGGTCGACCCTCGACGCGCTGCTGCGCGATCGCTCGGCTGCGGCGGCTGCCACGACCCTGCCTGCCCAGGGCGATGCGCCCTCCAAGCGCCAGAAGCCTCGGCGCCAGGCCTCCCGCCGCTCCTCCCCCGCCGCCGGCTGACCGGCGGCCCGGCCGCCGACCCCTCCCACCGCCCGCCGGATCACCGCGCTGCCCTAGCCCCCGTCGCCCGGCGGACGGTCGGCGTGCGGTTGGTGACCCGACTTGTCGACCAAGGGCCCTTACGCGACGCACCGAGCTGGGGCAGCATCCGGCCACAGCCGGGGGCCACCCGGACCTCTCGCGACCGCAATGACCGTTCCCCCCGCCGCCCACCCGACCCGCTACTGGCACGCACTGCCGGACGGCCGCGTGCAGTGCGACCTGTGCCCCCGCGCCTGCCGCCTGCACGAGGGCCAGCGGGGTCTCTGCTTCGTCCGCCAGCGGCTGGGCGATGCCATCGCCCTGACGACCTACGGCCGGTCCAGCGGCTTTTGCGTGGACCCGATCGAGAAGAAGCCGCTCGACCACTTCCTGCCGGGCACCCCCGTGCTCTCCTTCGGGACCGCCGGCTGCAACCTGGCTTGCCGCTTCTGCCAGAACTGGGACATCACCAGGTCGCGCGCCGTCGACACCCTCGCCGACCGGGCTTCGCCCGAGGCCATCGCCGACGCCGCCGTGTCGATGGGGTGCCGGAGCGTCGCGTTCACCTACAACGACCCCGTGATCTTCCTTGAGTACGCGATCGACGTGGCCGACGCCTGCCGTGCCCGCGGCGTGCGTGCGGTGGCGGTCACGGCGGGCTACCTGGAGGCGGCGCCCCGTACCGAGTTCTTCGCCCACATGGACGCCGCCAACATCGACCTGAAGTCGTTCCGCGAGTCGTTCTACCGCGACATCTGCGCGGGCCACCTGGCGCCGGTGCTGGAGACCCTCGAGTACGTCCGGAAGGCGACCACGGCCTGGCTGGAGGTGACCACCCTGTTGATCCCGACGCTCAACGACGGCGACGACGAGATCGACGAGCTGAGTCGGTGGATGGCCGAGCACCTGGGGCCCGAGGTGCCCCTCCACTTCACGGCCTTCCATCCCGACTGGAAGCTGCGCGATCTCCCGCCGACGCCCCTGGCCACGCTGCGCCGCGCCCGCGACGTGGCGCGCTGCAACGGCCTGCACCACGTCTACACCGGTAACTGCGTGGATCCGGACGGCCAGAGCACCTGGTGCCCCGCCTGCGGCGGGCGGCTCATCGAGCGTGACGGCTACAGCCTCGGCGAGTGGGCCCTGGACGACGCCGGCCGCTGCGCCCATTGCGGCGCCCCGTGCGCGGGCGTCTTCGAGCCGCGCCCCGGGCGCTGGGGGGCGCGACGCATGCCGGTGCGGCTCGGCTCGCCGTGACGGGCCTCGCGGTGCGCCCGCCCGTCGTGGCGGGCTCGTTCTACCCCGCGCGAGCGGCCGACCTCGTCGGCCTCGTCGACGCGTTGCTGGGCGAGGCCGAAGCCCCGACCGACCGCGGCGCGAGCCCGTTGCCGCGTGCCCTCGTCGTGCCCCACGCTGGCTATCGCTACTCAGGACCCATCGCCGCGAGCGCCTATCGCTGCCTGCGGGAAACCGCGACCCCCATCGAGCGCGTCGTGGTCGCGGGACCCTCCCACTTCTGGCCGCTCGAGGGGACCGCCGTGCCAGCCGCCGATCGCTGGGCCACGCCGCTGGGCGAGGTGGCGCTCGACGACGATGCACGACGAACGGCCCTCGACCTGGGCGCTCGGCTCGACGACCGACCCCATGGCCAGGAGCATGCGATCGAGGTGCAGCTGCCCTTCCTGCAACGCCTCCTGCCCGACCAGCCGGTGCTTCCACTCGCGGTCGGTGACACGGCCGCGGGGTCCCTCGCCGATCTCCTGGCCGCCCTCGCGGCGATGCCTCGCACGCTCCTCGTCGTCAGCACGGACCTCAGCCACTACCACGACCAGGCGGCTGCGAGACGGCTGGACCGCCGCACGGCCGATGCCGTCCTCAACCGCGACCCGGGCGCCGTGCGGCTCGCGGACGCCTGCGGCGCCTGGGCCCTGCGCGGGCTGCTCGAGCTGGCGAGGCGGGAACGGTCGGAGGTCCGGCTGCTCGACCTGCGCACCTCTGCCGACACGGCCGGAGACCCCGACCGCGTGGTCGGCTACGGCGCCTTCCGCGTCGACGACGCCGGCTGAGCGCCGGCCGCGCGGCGGCACCCCTGGCCCGCAGCCGCCGCCCCTAGAATGCGCCGCACGTGACTGCCCGCATCAGCCTCGCGCTGGCCATCCACAACCACCAGCCGGTGGGCAACTTCGGGTCCGTCATCGCCCGCAACTTCGAGCTCGCCTACGGGCCACTGCTCGGCGCCCTGGAGGCTCATCCAGGGGTCTCGCTCGCGCTGCACTACAGCGGGGCCCTGTTGGAGTGGCTGCGGGCCGAGCAACCGCAGTTCCTGGAGCGCCTCGGTGCCCTGGTGGCCCGCGGCCAGGTCGAGCTCCTCGGCGGCGGCTACTACGAGCCGGTGCTGCCGGCGCTGCCGGAGCGTGACCGGATCGGGCAGTTGCTGCGCATGCGGGAGGAGATCCAGGTGCACTTCGGGCAGGCCCCCCGCGGTGCATGGTTGGCCGAACGCGTCTGGGAACCCGACCTGCCGACCTCGCTGGCGGCAGCCGGCTACGCATGGACGGTCCTTGACGACGCCCACTTCCGCGCCGCGGCCATTCCGGAGGCGGACCTCTGGGGTCCCTACACGACCGACGATCAGGGCGCACGCCTCACCCTGTTCGCGACCGAGCAGGGCCTGCGCTATCGCGTCCCCTTCGGGCGGGTCGAGGACGTGCTGGGCTACCTGCGCGAGCACGCGACCGAGGACGGCCGGCGACTGGGCGTCATGGGCGACGATGGCGAGAAGTTCGGCGCCTGGCCCACCACCTGGGAGCACTGCTGGGGGGCCGATGCGTGGGTGGAGCGGTTCTTCGAGGCGCTCGAGGCCAGTGCGGCCTGGCTGACGACCCTCACGCCCTCGACCTGGCTCGAGCGCCACGCGCCGCTTGGGCGCGCCTACGTGCCGACGGGCTCGTATGCCGAGATGGGGGAATGGGCACTGCCGCCGGACGAGGCACGGCACTTCACCGAGGTCCTCCACGCCGACCTGGCCGCGGGCCGACCCGAGCCGCGCTGGCTGCGGGGCGGCTTCTGGCGCAACTTCCAGGTCAAGTACCGCGAGGTCAACGACCTGCACAAGCAGATGCTCCGGGCCTCAGCGGCTGTCGAGGCGATGCCTGCCGGCGCCTCGCGCCGGCGAGCGCTCGACGAGCTCTACCGGGGTCAGTGCAACGACTGCTACTGGCACGGCCTCTTCGGCGGCGTCTACCTCGGCCACCTGCGGCTGGCGACGCTGGGTCACCTGATCGCCGCGGAGGATCTCGCCGATCGTGCCTCGCGGGCCGCCGGCCTGGGCGGCGATGGGGTCGTCGTGGCGGACCTCGACCTCGACGGACAGGACGAGCTGCTGCTCCGCACCGTCGGCCAGGTCGTCGCGGTCAAGCCCGACGCGGGCGCCGGGATCGCCTCCTGGGATGTCCGGGCCACGCGCCATGCGCTCGCGGCGGTGCTGCGCCGACGCCCCGAGGCCTACCACGGCAGGCTCGTCGAGGCCAACG
>DATHCS010000023.1:0-3375 GCA_035319405.1 Candidatus Dormiibacterota bacterium
CCGGAGACCGAGGCCGACCTGTCGGCGTTCCTCGCCCAGCCCCCCAACGCCTACTGGCTCGTCGAGGCGGCAGGCGAGCCCCAGGGCTTCCTGCGCTTCGAGGCGGAAAGCCACGGGGCGGCGCGGATCAGCCTGGCGCCCGACACGATCTCCATCACGGGTGCGTTCGTCCGACCGGCGTGGCGCGCCCGTGGCGCGGCGACGGCCATGCTGGCCGGCGCCGTCGCCCACCACGCGGCCCAGGGTTTCCAGCGCATGGCGGTGGACTACGAGACCATCAATCCCGAGGCGCTGGCCTTCTGGCCGCGCCACTTCGCCGTCGTGGCCAGCTCGTACGTGCGCGTTCCCGAGCGGGCCTGAGGGGGAGCGGTGCCGGCGTGGATCATGTCGAACGCATGTTCACATCGGCCCGCTGACCTGCTAGACTGACGGCCGATGGACGAGAACGGTCGGATCGTCGGCGCGGCGGCTCTCGCGGTCGAGGAGATCGCCGTCGAGCAGAGCCTGCGGCCCCGCTCGCTCGCCGAGTACATCGGCCAGGACAAGGTCAAGTCCAACCTCGCCATCCTGCTCGAGGCGGCGCGCCAGCGGCAGGAGGCGGCTGATCACGTCCTGCTCTACGGGCCACCAGGGCTCGGCAAGACCACGCTCGCCAACATCGTCGCGCGAGAGCTCGGCGTGAACATCCACACCACGTCTGGCCCCGCCATCGAGCGCCCCGGCGACCTGGCCGCGGTGCTCACCAACCTCGACGAGCGCGACGTCCTCTTCATCGACGAGATCCATCGCCTCAACCATGCCGTGGAGGAGATCCTCTATCCGGCCATGGAGGACTTCGCGATCGACGTGATGATCGGCAAGGGTCCATCCGCGCGGTCGCTGCGCCTTTCGCTCAAGCCCTTCACCGTGGTCGGGGCCACCACGAGGGCGGGCCGCATCAGCTCGCCGCTGCGCGACCGCTTCGGCGCCGTCTACCGCCTCGACTACTACGAGACCGCCGAGCTGGCCACCATCGCCGAGCGGTCGGCGCGCATCCTGGACGTCGAGATCGAGTCCGAGGCGGTGGCCATCCTGGCCCGGCGCGGGCGGGGCACGCCGCGCATCGTCAACCGCCTGCTGAAACGTGTGCGCGACTTCGCGCAGGTGCAGGCCGACGGCCGGATCACGGCACGCGAGGCGGAGGCCGCCATGCTGGCCATGGACATCGATGACGAGGGCCTCGACACGACGGACCGCAGGCTCCTCGTCGCGATCGTCCAGAAGTTCGCCTCGGGCCCGGTCGGTGGGGCCGCCCTGGCGGCCGTGCTGGGCGAGGAGGTGGAGACGATCGAGGACGTCTACGAGCCCTATCTCCTGCAGCTCGGCTTCCTCGACCGCACGCCGCAGGGCCGCGTGGCCACGGAGCGCGCGAGGGAGCACCTGCGGACCCTCGGGTACGAGGTCCCGCCGCCCCGGCGCCTCGAGCGGCTGGACCCCGGCCTCTGGGACGCCATCACGGCGGACGGACGCGTCGAGCCGGACGTCCCGGCGTGACGGCCGCCGTCCCGCCGCCGCCTCCACCGATCGACGGCGCCGCGCTGGCCACCCGCGGCCTGCGCAAGTCGTATGGCCACCGACTGGCCCTGGACGGGCTCGACCTGACCGTGCCGCGCGGCTTGGTCTACGGCTTCCTGGGCCCCAATGGCGCGGGCAAGACGACCACGATGCGGCTCCTTGTCGGGCTGATCCGTCCCGACGCCGGCTCGATCGAGCTGCTCGGCCAACCGTACACCGCACACGACCGGCGTCGGCTCTACCGCGTCGGGGCGCTCATCGAGGCGCCCGCCTTTTACCCCTTCCTGAACGGACGAGAGAACCTGCGCGCGCTGGCCGCCAGCGGCCAGCCGGTGGAGCGCGGCCGCATCGAGGAGCTGATCGAGCTGGTGGGCCTGCGCGACCGGGCCGGTGACAAGGTGGGCAACTACTCGATGGGCATGAAGCAGCGCCTGGGCATCGCCGCGGCCCTCCTCGGCGATCCGGAGCTGTTGCTCCTCGACGAGCCGGCCAACGGCCTCGATCCGGCTGGCATCGTGGGCATGCGCGAGACGCTGCGGGCCCTGGCGGCAGGCGGCAAGACGGTCTTCGTGTCGAGCCACATCCTGCCCGAGGTGCAGCAGCTGGCCGACGTGGTGGGCATCATCGCCCGCGGTCGCCTCGTGCGCGAGGGTCCCGTCGCCCAGCTGCTCGACGAGGGCCGAGTGCGCGTGCGCGTGACCTGGGAGGAAGGCCCTGATGCCACACGGCTCCTCGAGGCTGCATTCGGCGCCGAGGCGGTCGCACGGCGCACGGAGTCGGACGGCAGCTGGCTCGAGGTGCAGGTGCCGGCCAGCCGTGCGGCGGAGGTGAACCGGGAGCTGGCCAAGGCCAGCGTGTTCGCCTCGCGCGTCGAGGCCGGCAGCGACCTCGAATCGCTGTTCCTCGAGCTGACCGGCGAACGCGTCACCGCGGACGACGGGAGCACCGGCATCGGGGGCGTGGCATGAAGCTCCTCGGCAGCGGGCTGCGCAAGCTGCTGCAGCGACCCGCTACCTGGATCACGGGCGCCATCGTGGTCGGCCTCATGGCGCTCGTCTTCGTCGCCCTCGGTGCGACGATCAACATGTCGACCGTGCCGGAGGTGCAGCGAGCGGCCCTGAAGCTGCTGCTGCAGTTCCCCGGTGCCTACACCTACATCGTCAGCGAGATCATCAGCACGGGCGGGCTGTTCCTGATCGCCTTCGCCGCGGCCGTGGCCGGGTCGGAGTGGCAATGGGGCACGCTCAAGGCGGCCGTGGCGCGCGGGGAGAGTCGCTGGCGGTACATGGTCCTGACGCTCGCGGCGGTGGCGTTGATCGTCGGCGTGGTGATCCTGGTCAGCTTCGTCGCGGCCGTGGCCGGCGCGGTCGCGGGCGCGGCTCTGGGGGGCATCAGCAGCGGGACGCTGCTCGACCGTGACGCGCTCCTGGCGCTCCCGGGGGAGCTGCTGCGGGCCTGGCTGGCGCTGACCGAGGTGCTGGCCATCGGGTTCGCGGTGGCGACCCTCACCCGGAGCCAGCTGGCCGGGGTGGGTGCCGGCGTGGCCCTCTTCATCGGCGAGCAGTTCGCCACGCTCATCCTGCCCGACGTGATCAAGTTCTTCCCCTTCAACGCGGCGGCCGCCGTGGTCGAGCGGCCGTCCATCGAGGGGGTCACCACGGCCGTGCTCTCGCCCGACGCGGCGCTCGTGGTGACCACCCTCTGGCTCTGCGCTGCCCTGGCGCTCGTCGTGGTGGCCACGGAGCGCGCGGAGATCACCGGCTGATGGAGGGCGCCACGATGGCCCGCATCGCGGCGCTGCGGGCCGCCACCGATCGGGGC
>DATHCS010000024.1:0-7927 GCA_035319405.1 Candidatus Dormiibacterota bacterium
CCGTCGCAGGCCGGCGGCGTCGAGCCGCTGCGGCCGCGGGATGGCGGCCCAGGCGAGCAGGAAGCCGGCATCGAAGGCATCGCCCGCGCCGGTGGTGTCCTCGGCGTGGGCGGGGCGGGCTGCGACGACCAGCTCGAGCGCGGCCGAGGGTCCGGGACCAGGGCCCCGCACGAGCACGCGGCAGCCGGCCGCGCCCTCCTTCACCACGACGAGCGGCGAGAGCGCCAGGAGCGCGGTCGCGGGCGTTGCGGCGCCGACGCCCCCGCGCGGCGCGCCGCGAGCCAGCGTGCCTGCCTCGGCGGCATTGGCCAGCAGGACGTCGGGCTTGAGCGAGGCGATGCGGTCCCACGACGTCGCCAGGCCGGCGGCCAGCAGGGGCTGGCGCGAGGCCAGATCGACGCTCACGGCGGCGCCCCCGGCGCGCGCCAGCTCGACGGCGCGGCGGGCCGCCGACTCGAGCGGGGAGGCCAGCAGGGAGTAGGCCGGCAGGTGCAGCACGGCGCACCGGCGCAGCCATGACGGTCGCAGCGCGGTCGGCAGGAGCTGATCCGCCGCGCCGCGCTCGGTGACGAACGAGCGCTCGCCATCGGAGCCGATCAAGGCCACGATGCGGGCGCTTGGCGCGGCGACGCGGGGCGCGTGGACGGTCACGCCGGCGGCGCGGAGGGCGGCCACCAGGCGGCGACCCCACGCATCACGGCCTACCGCGCCGATGAAGGTCGAGCGGCCCCCGAGGCGGGCCACCCAGCGGGCCGTGTTGGCGGCCGACCCGCCCTGGCGGAAGCGAATCGAGCCCGGCGTGTCGGACCCGTGGGCCAGCGGCGCCTCGGCTCGCGTCACGATGTCGAGGATCAGGTCACCGCAGGAGACGATGCGCGCTGCTCGAGCCTCGGAGCGTCGAGCGGCACTGCCGGCGAGGCGCGCCGGGAAGCGGGGCGCGCGGGACGTCGGGGGGCTGCTCACGGGACGCCACTATGATACGGAGGCCGCATGTTTCGCCACCTGCCGGGGTGTCGGTGATCCTCGGGCAGGAGCCGCTCGGGAGCCCCGCGCCCATGACGACCGCCGCGCCGAGCCTCGACCAGCTGGCCATCGACACCATCCGCACGCTGGCCATCGACGGCGTGCAGCAGGCGAACAGCGGGCATCCGGGCGCGCCGATGGGCATGGCGCCAATGGCCTACGTACTGTGGACGCGCTTCCTGCGCCACGCGCCGACCGACCCGGCGTGGCCCGATCGCGACCGCTTCGTGCTCAGCGCCGGGCACGCCAGCATGCTGCTGTACGCGCTGCTCCACCTCACCGGCTACGAGCTGCCGCTCTCGGAGCTCACGCGATTCCGCCAGTGGGGCTCGCACACGCCGGGCCACCCCGAGCACGGCCTGGCGCCGGGCGTCGAGGCCACCACCGGTCCGCTTGGCCAGGGCGTCGCGAACGCCGTGGGCATGGCCATCGCCGAGCGGCGCCTCGCGTCGGAGTTCAATCGGGCCCAGCACACGATCGTCGACCACTGGACGTACGCCATCTGCTCGGACGGCGACCTGCAGGAGGGCATCGCCTCGGAGGCCGCCAGCCTGGCCGGCCACCTGCGCCTGGGCAAGCTGGTCCTGCTCTACGACGACAACCATGTGCAGCTCGACGGCCCCACCTCGATGGCCTGGAGCGAGGACGTGCCGGCGCGCTTCGACGCGTATGGCTGGCACACCCAGCGGGTCGGCGACGGCAACGACCTGCAGGCCATCGAGCAGGCCATCGCCGCGGCCCGCCTCGATCCGCGGCCGAGCCTCATCGCCGTGCGCACCCACATCGGGTACGGCTCGCCGAACAAGCAGGATTCGCAGAAGGCGCACGGCTCACCGCTCGGGGTGGAGGAGGTTCGTCTGACCAAGGAGCGGTACGGCTGGGATCCCGACCGCCTCTTCTACGTGCCCGCCGATGCCCTGGGCCACTTCCGACAGGCGGTCACACGCGGGCGCGAGATGGTCGGCGCCTGGGAGGGGCGGATGGCCCGCTACGAGGTTGCCGAGCCCGCCGCCGCCGCGCAGCTGCGGCGCCGGCTGGCGGCCGATCCTCCCGCCGGCTGGGATGCCGAGCTGCCGGTCTACGGCCCGCCGGATGGGCGCGCCACGCGCCAGGTGTCCCAGGAGGTCCTGCAGGTCCTCGCCACGCGCCTGCCCGAGTTGCTGGGCGGCGCGGCAGACCTCAGCGAGAGCAACCTCACCGACATCAAGGGCGAGCCTGACTTCACCGCCGAGGTGGCCGGGCGCAACCTTCGCTTCGGCGTGCGCGAGCATGCCATGGGCGGCATCGCCAACGGCATCGCGCTCCACGGCGGGTTCCTGCCCTACGCCGGCACGTTCCTCAACTTCAGTGACTACATGCGCGGCAGCGTGCGACTGGCCGCGCTGAGCCGCCTGCACGTGGTCTACGTCTGGACGCACGACTCGGTGGGCCTCGGCGAGGATGGTCCGACCCATCAGCCGGTCGAGCACTATGCGGCCTTGCGGGCCATGCCGGACCTGCTCTTCGTGCGCCCCGGGGATCCCAACGAGGCGGTCGCCGCCTGGCACCTGGCGATCACGCACCGCGAGGGGCCGGTGGCACTCGCCCTGACGCGCCAGAAGCTCCCGGTGCTGGCAGGCACGGCCGACCTGGCGCGCGATGGCGTGAGACGCGGCGGCTATGTGTTGGCCGACGCGGCAACGGCGGACGGCAAGGCGGACGTGCCCCGGATCGTGCTGCTCGCGACCGGTTCCGAGCTCCAGCTGGCGATGGGGGCGCGGGATGCGCTGCAGACCGAGGGCCTCCCGACACGTGTGGTCTCCCTCCCCTGCTGGGAGCGCTTCGCGGCCCAGCCCGCGAGCTACCGGGAGGCAGTGCTGCCGGCCCAGGTCACGGCGCGGGTCAGCATCGAGGCCGGCGTGTCGCTAGGCTGGGACCGCTGGGTGGGCCCCGCCGGAGCCATCGTGGCCCTGGAGCGCTTCGGCGCCTCGGCTCCCGGCGAGGTCGTCTTCCGCGAGCTGGGCTTCACGGTCGAGCACCTCGTCGAGGTCGCGCGGGGCGTGCTCGACGGCCGGGTCCGCGGCGTGGTGAGCGCCGCTTGACGACGCGGCGACCCCGTCGCCAGTCCAGGAGATGAGCAGGCCAGGCGAGGAGATCATGATCGACCCCATGGGCCACCCCTTCGGCACCCTCCCGCCCGAGGCCGCGACGGCGGTCGATTCCGCCGTCGCCCGCGCCGTCGATGAGCGATGGGCGGGTCGCATCTGGGACCGCGACGCCAGCGTCTGGTCGGGCGACCCGGCGGTCCAGGAGGTGATCGCCCAGCGACTCGGCTGGCTCGACGCGCCGGCTCAGTTTGGCGAGCTCGCCACCGAGCTGGAGGCGTTCGCGTCCGCCCTGGCCGGGGAGGGCGCGCGCGGCGCCGTGGTGCTGGGCATGGGCGGCAGCTCGCTCGCGCCGTTGGTCATCACGCGCGCGCTGCCGCGGGGCCCCGCGGGCCTGGCCGTGCACGTGCTCGACTCGACCGCGCCGGACGCGGTTCGTGCCATGGCCGCAGCCGCGACACCCGCCGACACGCTCTATCTCGTGGCCAGCAAGTCGGGCACGACGATCGAGACGCTGAGCCTGGAGGCCTACTTCTGGCGGCTGGAGGAGGAGATCTACGGCGCCTTCCCCTCCGATCGGCCCGGCGAGCACTTCGCCGCGATCACCGACCCGGGCGCCGGCCTGGAGCACTTCCATCACCGCGACAGCTACCGCACGATCTTCCTCAACCCGCCCGACGTCGGCGGTCGCTACAGCGCGCTGACGTACGTCGGGCTCGTGCCGGCCGCTTTGCACGGCGCGGACGTGCGCCGCCTGTGCGCCGACGGGCTGGCCATGGCGGATGCATGCCGCGAGCAGGGCGGCGCCAACCCCGGGCTCGCGCTCGGCGCTGCCCTCGGAGCCCTCGCCCGAGCCGGCCGTGACAAGCTGACCCTCCTCATCGAGCCGCGCTTCGCGCCGCTCGGCACGTGGCTCGAGCAGCTCATCGCGGAAAGCACCGGCAAGTCCGGCACCGGCATCGTGCCGGTGGTGGACGAACCGCCGACCGTCCCGGGGCGGTACGGCTCGGATCGGGCCTTCGTCTGCCTCGCCGCGCCCGATGCCGACCCAGCGTGGCTGGCGAGCATCGCGGGGACCCTGGCCGACCTGCGCGCCGCCGGCCACCCGGTCCTCGAGGTGGCCATCGAGCACGGCCTTGGTGGCGAGTTCTTCCGCTGGGAGTTCGCCACGGCGGTGGCCGGAGCGACCCTCGGGGTCGACCCATTCGACGAGCCCAACGTGACCGAGTCCAAGGAGAACACGCGGCGCCTGCTGGAGCACCACCGCCTCGGCCGCCCTGCGCCGGCACCGGCCCCGCTCGTGTCCGCGGGAGGCCTCGCGCTCTACGGCGACGAGGCGTTGCGCCTGGCGGCCGGCGAGGCGACCGTCGCGGCGACCCTGCGGCGCCACCTGGCCCGTCTGCTCCCGACCGGGTATGCGGGCCTGCTGGCGTTCGTCGCCCCCACGCCCGCGACCGACGCGGGGCTGGCGGGCCTGCGCAGCGTGCTGCGCGACGCCACCGGCCGCGCCGTGACCGCCGGCTACGGGCCGCGCTTCCTGCACTCCACGGGCCAGCTCCACAAGGGCGGGCCGCGGACCGGCTGGTTCCTGCAGTTGACGGCCGACCCCGCCCAGGACCTGGCGATCCCCGGCGCCCGCGAGAGCTTCGGGGCCCTCATCGAGGCGCAGGCGCGCGGCGACTTCGAAGCCCTGCAGGCCCATGAGCTGCCGGTCCTGCGAATCCACCTGGGCCGCGACGTGGAGCGAGGCCTCGCCGAGCTGCGGGAGGCCCTGACAGGAGCCCTCGGCGCGACATGACGACGGCCGCCAGGGCGCCCCGTCAATCTCCGCCGAAGGGTCGACCACGCACGCCATCGCCAGCCCCGAACCCGCTGCGAGCGGGCTTGCGCCTGGAGCGCGTCCCCGAACCCTGCACCATCGTCATCTTCGGGGGCACGGGCGACCTCTCCCATCGCCGGATCCTGCCGGCTCTCTACAACCTGCGCCACGCCGGCCTGCTGCCCTCGGAGACGACCGTGCTGGCCTTCGCCCGACGCGAGTACGACGACGCGGCGTACCGCGCGGAGATGGAGCAGGCGGTCGAGACCTACTCACGCGTCCCCGTGGAGCCGGCGCTGTGGCAGGACTTCGCGCCCGCCATCCGCTACCAGGCCGGCGACTTCGCTGACCCGGCGGCCTACCAGGCCCTGGCCGACCGGCTGGAGGCGATCGACGCCGAGCGGGGCACGCGCGGCAATCGCCTCTTCTACCTGGCCACCCAGCCGAGCGCCTACACGCAGATCGTGGCCGGCCTGGGCAAGGCCGGCCTCGCGCGGCCGGACCGCGGCAGCTGGGCCCGGGTCATCATCGAGAAGCCCTTTGGGCGCGATCTCGAGTCGGCGATCGCCCTCAACCGCGAGGTGACGCGCGTCTTCGACGAGGAGCAGGTCTACCGCATCGACCATTACCTGGGCAAGGAAACGGTACGGAACCTCATGGTCTTCCGCTTCGGCAACGGCATCTTCGAGCCCATCTGGAACCGCCGCTACGTCGACCACGTGCAGGTGACGGTGGCCGAGGACCTGGGCGTGGAGGGCCGCGGCCAGTTCTACGAGGAGGCCGGCGCCAGCCGCGACATCCTGCAGAACCACCTCCTGACGCTGCTGGCGCTGGTGGCCATGGAGCCGCCCATCGCCTTCGAGGCGCAGGCCGTGCGCGACGAGAAGCTGCGCGTGCTGCGCGCCATCGATCCGCAGTGGAGCGAGGCGCGCATCCGGCGGGACGTCGTGCGTGGCCAATACGGCGCCGGCTGGGTCGGTGGGACGGCCGTGCCCGCCTACCGCGACGAGCCCGAGGTGGCCCCGACATCGACCACGGAGACCTTCGTGGCGCTGAAGCTCGAGGTCCAGAACTGGCGCTGGGCGGAGGTGCCTTTCTACCTGCGCACGGGCAAGCGCCTGCCCAAGCGGGCGACCGAGATCTCGGTGCAGTTCAAGCGACCCCCCTTGATGCTCTTCCGCGAGGCCGCCAGCGAGCCCGAGCCGAACCTGCTGGCGCTGCGTATCCAGCCCGACGAGGGGATCATGCTGCGCTTCGCCGCCAAGGTGCCCGAGCTTGGCCTCGACGTGCGGTCGGTGAACATGGACTTCACCTACGGCTCGTCCTTCGCGACCGAAGCGCCGGAGGCCTACGAGACGCTGCTGCTCGACGCGATGCTGGGCGACGCCTCGCTGTTCACCCGCGCCGACGAGGTGGAGGCCGCCTGGGGCATCGTCACGCCGCTCGACGAGACCTGGGCCTCCTGGGATCACGCCGGGCACGACGAGGACCTGGAGCGCTACGAAGCCGGCACCTGGGGCCCCCAGGCGGCCGATCGGCTGCTCGAGCGCGATGGCCGGCGCTGGCGGCGCCTGTGAGCAGCACGACCGTTCCCTCGCTGCAGGTCGTCGGCGGCCGTCGCTGGCTGGCGCGCGCGCGCGACGTGGCGGGCGTCGAGCGCGAGCTCTCGCGCATCTGGGCTGCCGCGGCCCACGACGTCGAGGCCTCGGGCGACGAGCGCGAGCTCGAGGCGGCCCGCGGCGAGCCCCACCTCGCGGGGCGCCTCGACCGGGCCGGCGACGTGCGGGTGCGGATGCGCACGAGCGTCCTCACACTGCTCGTCGTCGCGCCGCGGCCCGAGACCGCGGAGCGGGCCCTGGACGCCATCAACGTGCTCGCCACGCGCCATCCTTCGAGGGCGGTCGTGCTGGCGCCCGGGGACCTCGATGGTCCCTCGCGCTTCGAGGCGCAGATCTTCGCCCAGTGCCTCGTGCCCGCGCGGGGCGCCGTCGAGACCTGCACCGAGCAGATCGTCGTGGGGTGCGGCGGCGAGCTGGCGCAGCACCTCGCCGAGCTGGTCACGCCGTTGCTCATCCACGACCTGCCGGTTGTGCTCTGGTGGCCCGACGACCCGCCCATCGGCCGCGGCCAGTTCGGCGAGTTGGTCGAGGAGGCCGACCGCATGCTGGTCGACTCGGGCACGTTCCGCGACGACGGCGCGCTGCGCCTCGTGGCCCTGGACGAGGTGGTGCGGGCGGGCCGAACGACCGTCTTCGACGTGGGCTGGCTGCGCCTGGCCCTGTGGCGTGAGCTCCTGGCCGGCCTGTTCGACCATCCCCTGCTGACGCCCGAGCTGCCCACCCTGCGCAGCCTGCGCATCGACGTGGCGAAGCCGGGGAGCACGCTGCGTACGGCCAAGGCTGCCCTGTTCGCGGGCTGGCTGGCGGCGCGACTCGGCTGGCGCCTGGTGGAGCCGCTCGCCGCGAGGCACGGGGCGGCATTCCCGGGTGCGATGTTCCGCTCGGAACACGGGCTGGTCCACCTCGAGATCCGCGCCGCCGCGCCCGGCAGTGACCCCGCGCTGCGCTCCCCCGGCTCGCTCGCGCGCGTCGAGCTGGAGCTCGGCCGGCGCGGCCACGACGTCCGCGCGCGCGTCACGCGGCAGGCCGACCACCTGCTCGCGACCGCCGACTGGCAGGGTGTGCAGGTGTGCCGGCGAGCCGGCCGGCTGGAGCACTTCGGCGATGCCCCATACCTGGCCGAGGCACTCGACCGCGGCGCGCCCGACCGGGTCTTCGAGGCGGCCCTGGCGCAGGCGAGCCTCCTCGTGGGGGCGGCGGCATGAGCGGCCCGGCCGACCCGGACTCGGCGGTCGCGCCAGGCGAGCCGAGGATCGTGGTCCTGGCCGATGCCGCGGCCCTGGCGGACGCTGCCGCGGACCACGTCGTGGCGAGACTGCAGGCGGTCATCGAGGACCGCGGTGTGGCCCACCTGGCGCTGACCGGCGGCTCATCGGCGCCAC
>DATHCS010000025.1:0-4081 GCA_035319405.1 Candidatus Dormiibacterota bacterium
GCATCTCGTTGCGGAAGTGCTCCGGCTGGACCCAGTCGGGGTGCTCGGCGAAGTAGCGCTCGAGCCGCTCCTGGTAGGCCGAGAGGCGGAAGAACCAGTTGCGCTCGCTGAGCCACTGCAGGGCCACGTCGGGGTGGTTCGCGCAGTGGGTGCCGTTGACGTCCTCGATCAGCTGGGAGGCGGGGACGAACCCCTCGTTCGGGCAGTACCAGCCCTCGTAGTCACCGCGATAGAGGTCGCCGTTGGCGTAGGCGCGGCGGACCATCTCGTGGACCGCCCGCTGGTGGTCGGGGTCCGTCGTGCGGATGAAACGGTCGGGCGCGATCGTGAGCGCGTCCTCGGCCTGCCGGTAGAGCGCGACCATCTCGTCGACGAACGATTTGGGGGACTTGCCCTGCGCCTGGGCGGTGAGGGCGATGTTGACCGAGTACTCGTCGGTGCCGGTCAGGAAGAAGGTGTCGTCGCCCTTCATGCGATGCCAGCGCGCCATCACGTCCGCGCCGAACACGTCGAACAGCGTGTGCAGGCCTGGCCGGTTGTTGGCGTAGGCGATCGCAGTCGTGAGGTAATAACGGGTCAGGGCGCGCTCCTCTCAGGCTGGAGTATGCCCGAAGCCGGGCGGCGAGCCCGCCGTCAGGCGGTTCGCCGGCGAAGACGTGCCAGCTGGTCCAGGTCGCCCAACGCCTCCAGGTCGGCCACCCCCAGCTCGACGAGGGCGCGGTCGCCTGCCATGGCCCCCAACTCGGTGCGCACGCGCGCGACGTAGGGTCGGCAGCGGATCGCCTCGAACAGCGTGAGCGCCTGTCGCAGGTCCGCCTCGGCGTGCTGCTGGAGCCCGCGCGCGCGCAGGGCCTGCGCCAGGAGCGGCCGCGTGCCGCGCTCGGTCCCGATGGCCACGACCCGATCGATCGCGGCCCGGTCCACCGGTTCACCGTTGTCGGCGCAGGCGGCGAAGGCCCGCTCGACGTGGTGCAGCCGCTCGCGGTAGACCTCGGGATGGCCCGCAACGTCGGACGCGATCGCGGGGAGGTCCGGGCCGACGAAGGCCATCAGGCGGCGCGTCGGGTGGCCGGCCTCGAACTGGCCGACGATGCCCTCGATGACGCTCGCCCAGCTCTCGATGGCCGCGTCGTCCTGGCGCGCGCGCGCCACGGCGAGGCCGGCGATGAACCCGCTGAGGGCATAGCCCGACGTCCCCCGACCGCCCTCGATCCAGAGCTGTCGGCAGCGCTCCGTGGCCACCTTGACCTCGTCCCACCGTCCCAGCAGGGTCATGGCGTAGGGGCGCCAGTTGGCCACCGCCAGCGCGAAGTACGGCTCCTGGCCGGGCTGCACGGCGGCGAGACCCCGCTCGGCCGCGGCGACCGCCTCCTCCAGCTCGCCGACCACGCTGGCCTGCCACGCCACCACGTTGCACGCGTCGAGCCGCTCCTGCAGCACGAGCTGGTCCTCGACCTCGAGGCGACGGCGAGCGATCTCGACGGCCGCCCGATGGCGCCCCTCCGAGGACATCACGCCGCCCAGGCCGTCGAGCGCGGCGCTCAGCAGCTGCACGTCGCCGAGCCGTTCGGCGATCTCGAGGCCGAGGCGGGCGCTCGCCTCGGCGTGGACGAGGACCTCCGGGCTCGCCGTGCGGCCCAGGTTGGCCAGCCAGAAGGGAACGAAGGCCTCCGAGACGTAGAAGACGGCCCGAGCATGGTCGTCGGTCGCCACCTCCAGCAGCTCCCTCGCCTCGGCGGTGAGGCGGTCGAATTCGGCGACGCTGGGCTGGCGCGCGACCGAGGCGAACCAGCGCGTCATGGCCGTCAGCCGCAGCGAGAGCGCGAGCAGCAGGAAGTCCGGCGATCGGCCGAGCTCGCGGCCGAGCTCGTAGGCGCGAGCGAACGCGCCGATGCCCTCGTCCCCGCCGAGCTGTGTCTGTCCCAGGCGCAGGTACAGCTCCGGCTGCTCGGCTCGATCCGCCAGCTCGATCGCCGCACGGAGGTGCCGGGCGGCCTCCTGGCTCGCGGCGCCGGAGGCGGCGACGCTGGCGGCGCGGCTGAGCCAGGCGACCGCGCGCCGCCGGGCTTCATCGGGTACCGGCTCGCCGATGAGACGCGCGAGCGAGATCGCCTCGCGGTAGTGATGGGCGATCAGCTCCGCCAGCGCGTCGGCGTCTCCGCCGGCGTTGGCCTCGAGCCACGCGCCTGCGCCCTGGTGGAGGGAGATCCGCTCCGCCCGCGTCATCGTCCCGTAGGCCACCTCTCGGATCAGGATGTGGCGGAAGGCGTAGGCGCCGCGTCCGGCGGTGCGCACGAGTTCCCGCTCCACGAGCGCGTCTGCGGCCTCGCCGCCGGAAGCGGCACCGTCCGGATCGAGTGCCGCGACGCCCGCGAGTGCGTAGACACGCCCGAAGACGGAGCCCACCTGCAGCTGGCGGCGCGCCGCGGGCGGCAGCATGTCGAGGCGAGCCAGGATCGTCGCCTGGACCGTGTCCGGCAGCGCGGCGAGGCAGGCCCCGATGGCGCCCGCGTCGCGCAGGTCGGGCACCCGCTCGATGACCGATCGCACGATCTCCCCCGCGTAGAAGGGATTCCCGTCGGCGCGCTCGACCACGTCGCGCACGATCTCGGGGGCCGGTCCGTCGAGCAGGTTCGTGACCAGCTCCGCCACCTCGTCGTCGCCGAGCGGCTCCAGCGCCAGGTTGACCACGTTGCGCCGCCCGCCGCCCCACGTCGGCCGTCGATCGAGCAGCTCGGGCCGCGCCAGGGCGACCATCAGCAAGGGCACGTCGGCGCGCGGCTGGAGGATGAACTCGACCAGGTCGAGCAGGCTGTCACTCGACCAGTGCAGGTCCTCCACGACCAGCAGCAGCGGCCGCCGCGTCGCCGCCAGCTCGACCGTGGAGCGCCACGCGGCGAAGAGGGCGGTCCGGTCGACCTGCTCCACCTCGGCCGCCCCCACGGTCGCCGCCAGCAGCTCGGCCGTGCGCTCCGCTCGCTCGTCACCGGCCTCGGCCAGCCATCGTTCGGCGTAGCGGCGGAGCTGCTCGGAAGGCGTGTCGGCCGGCAGCTCGAGTAACTCCAGGAGCAGTGCCCGAAGTGGCCAGTAGGTCAGCCGCTGCCCGTAGGGCAGGCACTGCGCCACGGCCACGCCGACCTCGGGCGCGACCCCGCGGAGGCGCTCCTCGAACTCCTCGAGGAGGCGGCTCTTCCCCACCCCGGGCGGGGCGATGATCGTGACCAGGAATGGTCGCCGCTCGGCGAAGGCACGGCCGGCCAGCAGGTCCAGCTCGGCGAGGTCGCGGACCCTGCCCACGAAGGGCGTCTGCTCGACCGGGTGGTGCTGGGCGCGGCCCACCAGCTCGCGCGCGGCCAGCGGCAGTGCCTTGCCCTTCGCCGCGATCGAGCCGGTGGGACCGAAGGCGAAGACGCCCTCCGGCGCGGCGTTGACGGTGCGCTCACCGACGAGGATCGACCATGGCTCGGCGGCCTGCTGCAGGCGGGCCGCCGCGTTGACCGCGTCACCGGTCACCAGGAAGTCGCCGGCCGCGGGGTCCCGGCTGGCCACCACCTCGCCCGTGTTGACGCCGAGGCGGATCGGCAGCCGCTCCCCGAGCGCCGGATCGGCGCGCACCCGGTCGCGCAGCTCGAGGGCGGCGTCGAGCGCTCTCGCAACATCGTCGCCATGGGCCAGCGGCAGGCCGAAGACCGCCATCACCGCGTCGCCGATGAACTTCTCGACGGTGCCGCCATAGCCCTCGACGACGCCGCGCGCGATGCTGAAGTAGCGGGCCAGCAGCCCGCGCAATGCCTCGGGATCGAGCGCCTCGCCCAGCGCGGTCGAGCCCGTGACGTCGGCGAAGAGGATCGTCACGAGGCGTCGTTCTTCGGTCACCGGGGGCCCTCTCACGGGTGCCCATGGTACGCGGCCGGATCGACCGTCCGGCGCGATCGGCTCTACGGGTGCGCCGGATCCGACTCGGGCCTGGTCAGGCTCGCGGGTCGTCGGCGACCGCCGCCAGGACGGCCTTCAGCTCGAAGGGCGAGAGGCCCGGATGCTTCGCCAGCACGAGGGCCAGCAGGCCTGCCACGTGCGGCGC
>DATHCS010000026.1:0-2124 GCA_035319405.1 Candidatus Dormiibacterota bacterium
CGGGAAATCGCCCATGAAGACGGTCTGGCTCTTGATCTCGCCGGTGCTGTTGTTGATGAACTCCGCCGTCACGAACATGGGGGCGGAGTACGTCATGTCCTTGTCCTTGCACTCCTCCACGGAGTACTTGGGCGGCTCGAACCGGTGGTCGCGGAAGGACAGCGACATGGTTCCCGTGAAGTCCTCGATCGGGCTGATCTCCTCGAAGATCTCCTCGAGGCCGGACTGCTCCGGGATGTCCTTGTCGCCTGCCTTATGCGCGGCCGCCACCCGGGTCAGCCAGCGCTCGTTGCCCAGCAGCCAGTTGAACGAATCCGTCTGCAGGGCGAGGAGGCCGGGGACCTCGAGTGGTTCGGTGAAGCGGGCGAAGGAGACGCGGCGGGTAGCTGGGCTGTTAGCTGAGGCGCTGCGCGATGCTGCCAACAGGGGTCCTTCCGAGCTTGTGGCGAACTTTCACCGCACGCACCAAAACGCCCTGCGGACACGCCGCGAGGGGCTCGGGCTGGTCGAGGACGTTAGAGAGTGCAGCGCAAATTGGCAGTGTAGCCGATGGCCACACCGCTGGTCAAGTGTATCTAACTATGAGGTTCACGGTTGCTCCGCAGCATGGCTCTTTCTAGGCGAAACGTCAAGTCCACCGAGGCTGTTCCCGCAGAACTCGGCCGTGTGACGAACGCCACAGCCTGCTTCTGGTGTGGGGTGCATACTCGACGGGTAAACCTACCAGTTCGCCTCGATATTCCTGGCCCGAGCGGAGCAATGGGCGGAACCTGTAACCGCCGCTTACGGGCTCGATCGGCGCCCCGGGCAGGTGTGCCCGGCCGGCGTCACGCCGGCCGGGCACACCCCCGTTACCGGACCGTTACTTGACTGTGACGGTTGCGCCAGCGCCCTCGAGCGCGGCCCTGGCCTTGTCGGCGGTCTCCTTGTTGACGTGCTCAAGCAGCGGCTTGGGCGCGCCGTCCACCAGGTCCTTGGCCTCCTTCAGGCCGAGGCTGGTCAGGGAGCGGACTTCCTTGATGACCTGGATCTTCTTGTCGCCCGCGGCCTCGAGGATGACGTCGAACTCGTCCTTCTCCTCGACCTCGGCCTCGGCGGCGGCGCCGCCGCCGCCCGGTGCCGCTGCGGCCACCGCGACCGGGGCCGCGGCCTGGACGTCGAAGGCCTCCTCGAACTTCTTGACGAAGTCCGACAGCTCAAGAAGGGTCATCTCCTTGAACGCGTCGAGCAGGTCGTCGGTGCTGAGCTTGGCCATGGTGGTCATTCCTCCGTTGATGAGTTGTCGCCCCCGGCGGCGGCGGCCGCGGGCTCGTCGTTGGGTGTGTCGGCTGGGGCCTGGTCCGTTCCGGACTCCGCCGTGTCAGCTGGCGCCGTATCAGCAGGCACCGTGTCGGCCGGGGCCGTGTCGGCTGGTGCCGCGTTGGCCTGCGCCGTGTCAGCTGGTGCCGCGTCGGCCTGCGCCGTGGCGCCGCCCTCGGCTTCCCGCTTGGCCTGGAGTGCTCCGGCCAGCCGGGCCATCTGGACCGGCAGCGCGTTGAGCGTGGCCGCCGCGTTCGTCATCGACGCCTTCATGGCGCCGGCCAGCATGGCCAGCAGCACCTCGCGCGACTCAAGGTCGGCGAGCCGTTCGATCTCCGACGGGCTCATCGACTTGCCGTCGATGACCCCGCCCTTGATCACCAGGGCCGGGTTGGCCTTCGCGAAGTCGCGCAGTCCCCTGGCCGTCTCGACCACGTCGCCCCTGACGAAGGCGATCGCCGAGGGCCCGCTCAGCAGCCCCTCCAGCTCCGCCGCGATGCCCGCGTCGGCCGCCGCGAGCTTGGTCAGGGTGTTCTTGACCACGCTGAACGTCGCCTGCTCGCCGAGCGAGCGGCGCAGCTCGGCCAGCTGGGCCACGGTCAGGCCCCGGTACTCGGCCAGCACGGCGCCGCTGGAGCTCTGGAACCGCTCGGCCAGCTCGGCTACCGCGGCCACCTTCTCCGCCCTCGCCATGGGCCTCCTTTCCTGGGCTGGCCGTCCCTGGCCTGGGCCAGGGTGCCAGCCGCGTCCGGCGTCGGCGAGGGCCCGGCAAAACGAAACGCCCCGGCGCGTGGCACCAGGGCGTGAACACCGCGGCGCCCCGGG
>DATHCS010000027.1:0-3387 GCA_035319405.1 Candidatus Dormiibacterota bacterium
GACCGCGTCGAGACGCCGCGCCGACCCGCCGAATCGAAGAATCCCGAGGTCGCTCGCGCCCCTGCGAGCCACCCGGATCCCCAGCCGCGTTCCCTGACAGGAAGGAGCCCGCGTCACTCGTGCCCACGATCTCCCAGCTCGTGCGCCACGGCCGCCAGCGCAAGATCGCCAAGGTCAAGGCCCCGGCCATGCGCAAGAACTGGAACAGCCTCCGGCAGCGCCAGGAGCCGATCCCGGGCGCCCCGCAGAAGCGTGGCGTCTGCCTCCAGGTGCGCACGATGACGCCCAAGAAGCCGAACTCCGCGCTGCGCAAGATCGCGCGCGTGCGCCTCACCAACCAGATGGAGGTGACGGCCTACATCCCCGGCATCGGGCACAACCTGCAGGAGCACTCGGTGGTGCTCGTGCGCGGCGGGCGGGTCAAGGACCTGCCATCGGTCAAGTACCACATCATCCGCGGCACCCTCGACGCGGCCGGCGTGCGCGATCGCAAGCAGGGCCGCTCGAAGTACGGGGCCAAGGTCAGCAGCGGCCCCGGAGGGCGTGCCTGAGATGCCCCGCCGAGCCCAGATCCCGCGCAAGGCCAAGTACGCGCCGACCCTCACGCGCACCACGGACCGCTTCGTGGTCAAGATCATGAAGGACGGCAAGAAGGGCCTCGCCGAGCGGATCCTGCGCCAGGCACTCGCCCGCGCCGAGGCGTCCGCGCGCCGCCCCGGCCTGGAGGTGCTCGAGGCCGCCCTGCGCAACGCCACCCCCATCATCGAGGTCAAGCCCCGCCGCGTCGGTGGCGCCACCTACCAGGTGCCGGTCGAGATCCGCGGCGACCGCCGCGTGTCGCTGGGCGTGCGCTGGCTGGTCCAGTCCGCGCGCAAGCGCTCCGGCAAGTCGATGAGCGAGAAGCTGGCCGCCGAGCTGGTGGACGCCATGAACGGCCTCGGCGCGGCGGTCAAGCGGCGCGAGGACACCCACAAGATGGCCGAGGCCAACAAGGCCTTCAGCCATTTCAAGTGGTAGGCGGGACGGACAGGATCCAGGCCATGGCTCGCGAAGTCCCCCTCGCCCGAACGCGCAACATCGGCATCATCGCCCACATCGATGCCGGCAAGACTACGGTCACCGAACGCATCCTCTTCTACACCAAGAAGATCTACAAGATCGGCGAGGTGCACGAGGGCGCGGCCACGATGGACTGGATGCCCCAGGAGCAGGAGCGCGGCATCACCATCACGGCCGCAGCGACGACCTGCTACTGGGGCGACCATCGCATCAACATCATCGATACGCCCGGGCACGTGGACTTCACCGTGGAGGTGGAGCGCAGCCTGCGCGTGCTGGACGGGGCGGTGGTCGTCTTCGACGGCGTGGCCGGCGTCGAACCGCAGTCCGAGACGGTCTGGCGGCAGGCCGACCGCTACGGCGTGCCCCGCTTCTGCTTCATCAACAAGCTCGATCGCACGGGCGCCGACTTCTGGCGCGGCGTGGCCTCGATCCGCGAGCGCCTGGGTGCCAACGCGGTGCCGGTGCAGATCCCCATCGGCCGCGAGGACCGCTTCCAGGGCGTGGTCGACCTGGTGCGCATGCGGGCCATCTACTACCGCGACGACATGGGCAACCAGATCGATGAGCTGGATGTGCCGGACGAGCTTCGGGCGGAGGCGGAGACGCATCGGGCCGCCCTCGTGGAGGCCGTCGCCGAGATGGACGACGAGCTGACCCACAAGTACCTCGAGGGCGAGGAGCTGACCGTCGAGGAGCTGCAGCGCGGCCTGCGCCTGGGCACCCTGCAGAACCGCATCGTGCCCGTGCTCACCGGTTCGGCCCTCAAGAACAAGGGCGTGCAGCCGATGCTCGACGCGGTGGTCGCCTACCTGCCCTCGCCGCTCGACGTGCCGCCCGTCATCGGCGAGGACCCGCGCACCCACGCCGAGGTGCTGCGCACTGTCTCCGACGACGAGCCGTTCGCGGCCCTGGCCTTCAAGATCGCCGCCGATCCCTTCGTCGGCAAGCTGGCCTTCTTCCGCGTCTACTCGGGCACGCTCAAGGCGGGCTCGTACGTCCTCAACGCCACCAAGGGCCGCAAGGAGCGCCTCGGACGGGTGCTGCAGATGCACGCCAACCACCGGGAGGAGATCGAGGCGGTCTACGCGGGTGACATCGCCGCCGCGGTCGGCCTCAAGGACACCTTCACCGGCGACACCCTGTGCGATCCCGACCACCCGGTGATCCTCGAGTCGATGACCTTCCCCGAACCGGTCATCGAGGTCGCCATCGAGCCCAAGACGAAGGCCGACCAGGACAAGCTGGGCATCGCGCTGCAGCGTCTCGCCGAGGAAGATCCGACCTTCCGCGTCAAGACCGACGAGGAGACCGGCCAGACGCTGATCGCGGGCATGGGCGAGCTGCACCTCGACGTGCTGGTCGATCGCATGACGCGCGAGTTCAAGGTCGTTGGCAACGTGGGCAAGCCGCAGGTCTCGTATCGCGAGACGATCCGCCGCCCGGCCGAGGGGAACGGGCGCTTCGTGCGTCAGACCGGCGGCAAGGGCCAGTACGGGCATGCGGTGATCCGCCTCGAGCCGAACGAGAAGGGCGCCGGATACGAGTTCGTGGACAAGATCGTGGGCGGGACCATCCCGCGCGAGTTCATCAAGTCGGTCGACGCCGGGATCCGCGAGGCCCTCGAGACGGGCATCTTCGCCGGCTACCCGGTGGTCGACGTCAAGGCCACCCTCTACGACGGCTCGTACCACGAGGTCGACTCCTCGGAGATGGCCTTCAAGGTGGCCGGTTCGCTGGCCGTCAAGGACGCCTTCGAGAAGGCCGACCCGACCATCCTCGAGCCGGTCATGAGGGTCGAGGTGATCATGCCCGAGCAGTTCATGGGCGACGTGATCGGCGACCTCAACAGCCGCCGCGGCCACATCGACGCCATGGACACCCGCGGTGAGGGCCAGGGCCGCACGCAGGTCGTGCGCGCCTTCGTCCCGCTCGCGCAGATGTTCGGCTACGCCACCGACCTGCGGTCGATGACGCAGGGTCGCGCGACCTACTCCATGGAGTTCTCCCACTACGCCGAAGTCCCGGCCAGCATCGCCAACGAGCTGGTCCAGAAGTCGAAGGTCTGACGCCCGCCCGGGCAGCTGGAGCTACGGAGAGACGCAAGCGATGGCCAAGAAGAAGTTCGAGCGCACCAAGCCCCACGTCAACATCGGCACGATCGGCCACATCGACCACGGCAAGACGAGCCTCACCGCGGCCATCACCAAGTACCTGGCCATGAAGGGCGAGGCGGAGTACCGCGCCTTCGACACGATCGACAACGCGCCCGAGGAGCGCGAGCGCGGCATCACCATCGCCATCGCCCACGTGGAGTACGAGACGGCC
>DATHCS010000028.1:0-8593 GCA_035319405.1 Candidatus Dormiibacterota bacterium
GTCGCCGGCGACCGTCGATCCCGTGAAGTCCGGCGGGGGATCCGTTTGGCTCGGCAGGTCCACTGGAGCGTCCTTGGAGAAGCCCCCGGCCGCCGCGCTGGCCATCGCGGCGATCTGGGCGTCCATTCGAGCTTGCTTGTCCGAGGGCAGCGGGACCGCCGTTGGAGGGGCGATTGCGCCAACCGCGATGGAAACGGCCGCCACGACCGCGAGTCCCGCCGACGCGATGGCGGCAACCGCGACGACGCCGAAGCGCCTAGTAGCCATGCTGGATGTCCGTTTCGTAGAGGGGTGACTGCGCCACGCGACTGTCATCATTGAGCGCGTACCAGAGATCGTTGTATCCCTGCGTCGGTGTGTTCGTCGAAGTCGGGCCGCCTCGCGCTGCGAGTCAGCAGCCGATGCAACCACATGCTCGCGACTTCCCCCGCGAACCGCAGCACCCTCACCATCGATGGGGCACCTCGCTAGAGCCAAAGTGACCCTGGCTAGACCACGTGTCAAGGATCAGTAAGGGACGTCCTCATGGGCTCGTTCCTCCTCGTTGTGACCTCGGGCACACGCTCGATGGCCCACAGGCCGTAAGTGCTTGTGGATCATTCAGGTCACGTGGGACGCCAGTAGGCAGACCGAGGCGACGGCCGGCCAAGCGCGGGCGCTGGCCTCGCTGTCCTCGTGCAGCGAGCGAGGCGGCGCAAACGGCTCAACTGGGCGAAGACGTGCTCGATCTGCCAACCAGAACACGGCCTATGCGCTCCGAAGCAGCTTCACTAGAAGCCGGGTGCTGGCCAGATTTGGGCTCGACGCCGCAGCAGAGGCATGGGTACCGATCAGGCAGAATCGCGTCGTTTCACCCTTCTCGATCACCTCTCCCAGCGGGTGTTTGCCGGCGGGGCGCGATTCGTGGTACAACCCTTCGGCTCTCCCGACGCATGCCCGGCGCCGCCGCGCGCGCCCGACTTCAGCCCGATCGAAGGAACCCATGAGCTTCACGCCCTCCACCGAAACCGCCCCGCCCAACCCCATCCGCCTCAAGCGCCAGCTGACGGAACAGGCCATCGCCGCCGCGACCGCCGCCGAATGGGCGGAGGCGGCCGAGCTCAACCGGCGCATCCTCGAGCTGGGAGCCGACAGCGCCGCCGAGAACCGCCTGGCCAAGGCTCTCTGGGAACTGGGCGAGCTGGCCGAGGCGCGCGTGCACTACCAGGCGGCGCTGGCGCTCGATCCCACCAACCGCATCGCCGAGCGGAACATCGACCGCCTGCGCGTGCTGCTCAACGAGGCCGGCGAGAAGACCGTGCCCGCACAGCTGGGCAGCAAGGCCCCCGTCTCGATCTTCGTCGAGGAGACCGGCAAGACCGGCTTCGCGGGCCTCTATGACCTGGCCCACCCGCGACAGCTGGCGCAGGTCAACCCCGGCGACTCGGTCGACCTCCTGCCTCGCGCCAGCGAGCTGCGTGCCCGCTCCAACGGGGTCGAAATCGGCGCCGTCGAGCGCTCGGTCGCGGCGCGCCTGCTGAAGCTCATGGCGGACGGCAACAAGTACGCCGCCGGCGTGACCAGCCTGGGCGATCGCGACGTGCGCATCATCATCCGCGAGATCTACCAGGACCCGCGCAACTACGGCAAGGTCTCCTTCCCGACCGCCGCGAAGGCCTCCGACCTGCGCCCTTACACGAAGGGCACCCTGATCCGCGAGGAGATGGACCTCGAGGAGGACCTCGAGCTCGACGAGGAAGACGAGGAGATCGAGGACATCGAGCGGGTGCTGCCGGCGGAGGTCACCGACGAGGAGGCCTTCATCGAGGAGCCCGAGGAGATCGAGGAGGAGTGAGGGCGAGGGTCCTCACGCTCGCGTCCGGGGGGCCTGAGCGCGGGTAGACTGCCCGCGATGGCCGAGCCGCTCTCCTCGCTCATCCGGCCCGAGCCGGGGCCCAGCCTGCCGTCCTTCGCCCGGCTCGCGCCACCGCCGCCCGGCAACCTCGTGGCGGCCGAGCTGGAGGCCCGCTCCGGGCCCGGCGACATCGTCATCGACCTGCACGGACGAGGCGGCTGGGTCGCCCGCGCCGCGATCGGCCGCTTGCGGCGGGTGCTCGACTTCGAGTCCATCGCGCTGACCCGGTTGCAGGGGGAGGTCGTGCTGCGGCCGCCCGACCTGCGCCACTTCGACGCTGCGCTCAACGCCCTGGGCACTCAGCCACGTGGCGAGACCGGCGTGCGCCAGGGGCTCAACGCCCTGTTCGCCTCCCACTGCCCGACCTGCGGGCGCGCCGTCGTGGTCGACGAGTTCATCTGGGACGGCGAGTCGAGCGTGCCCTTCCGCAAGAGCTACCGCTGCCCGACCTGCCGTGACCAGGTCGGGGGAGGGGAGCAACGCGCCGCTCCGACCGACGACGAGGACGCACAGGCGGTGGCGGCGGTGGCCGCGCTGCCGGAGGCGGTCCGCGCGCGTGAGTACCTGCGCGAGCGCTTCCCCGTGCCGCCGGGTGCCGAACGCCTGCCGGACGAGCTGCTGGACCTCTACACGCCGCGCTCCCTGATCTCCCTGCAGGGCATCCTCGAGCGGCTCGACCAGGACCTGCGCGCGGCGCCCATCGAGGCGGCGCTGCGCCTGGCGCTGCTGCACGCCCTGCTGCCGGCCAGCAAGCTCAACAGCTACCCCGGCCGGGTGAGCGCGCTGCGCATCGCCAACGGCCACGTTCGCCAGCCGGGGGAGCGACACTGGCGTGAGCGCAACCCCTGGCTCCTCTTCGAGGACGGGGCGCGCCTGGTCCGCGGCTTCATCCAGCGCCTCGAGGCGCTGCCGGGCGGGCCGCTCCAGGCCCGCCTCGGCGACGACGTGGTGGCGCTCGCCGACGGGTCGGCCAACGTCGTGCTGCGCCGCGGCAGCCCGGCCCTGACGGGCAACGTGACCGTCGCGGATCGCGCCGCGGCCGGGCAGGCCCGGGTCCGGCTGGTGCTCAGCCAGCCGCCCCTCCGCTGGAGCACGGAATCCCTCTCCGCGGCGTACCTGACGACGGCCATCGTGCTGGGCCGCGACGCCGCTGCGACGCTGCCGCTGGAGCCGCTCGTGGGCAGCCCGCCGCGCAGCGAGTGGGGCTGGGAGGCCGCCGCCCTTCGCCGCTCCCTGGGGGCGGTCGCGCCGCTCCTGTCGGCCGAGTCGCGTGCGGTGCTGCTGCTCGAGCCGGGCGGCCCGGAGGGCCTCGTGGCGGGCGTGCTGGGCGGCGTCGGGGCTGGCTACACGCTGTCGGCGGCCCTGCTGGCCGAGGCCGACGAGGGATACGGGGGCATCCTCGAGTTCCTGCCGCCCGGGGTCCCGCCGCCAGGGGGCCCCCGCACGCGCGCCAACGTCGCCCTGGATGCCTTCGGGGATGACGACGCGGCATCGGGGGGCTTCCGCATCGCCGACGTCGAGCGCGCCGTGAGCGACGTGGCGGTCGAGGTGCTTCAGGCGCGCGGCGAGCCCGCACGCTTCGAGCGACTGCTCGGCGAGGTGCTGGTCGGCCTCGACCGGCGCGGACACCTGCGGCGCCTCGTCGGCACGCGGACGTTCGGCGAGACCGAGGCGCGCAGTGAGCGGGTGGCAGAGGCGCTGGGACTGTTCGGGGAGGTGCCGCGACCGGCCGAGCCTCCGGCGGCTGGCGCAGCGGACCCCCGCCACGGGCCCGAGGCGCCCGATGCCTCGGAAGCGGATGCACCCGAGGCGGCGGACCGGCCGCGTGCATCGACCGGGGCCGATGCCCCCGCGACTCGCGGCGGTGCCGTGTCCGGACCAGGCGACTCGCCGCTGGCGGCGCGTGGTTCGGACCAGGTCGGGCTGCTCCTCGAGCTGATCATGGGTGAGCTGCGACGGCCCGATCACCCGCGCCTCATCGAGCTCGAGCCGGGCCGCTGGTGGTTGCGTGACGAGCGGGATGTCGCCGCCGCCGCGGTGCCGTTGTCCGACCGCGTCGAGTGGGCCGTCTTCTCGCTGCTCTCGACCTCTGGCGGGATCTCCGAGGCCGCCTTCTTCGACCGCATCGCCAGCATGTTCCGTGGCCACGATACGCCCGACGAGGCGCTCGTGCGGGCCTGCCTGGAGAGCTACCGCAGCAGCGGGGACGGGCTCCGCACGGCAGACGAGCTGCAGACGCGTTACCGCGAGCACGCCGAGCTGCTGGGGCTCATCACCGAGTACGGACACCGGCTCGGCCTGCGCTGCTGGATCGGCCGCCCGGAGCAGCGCCATCGCTATCGCGGCGTGACCCTCGGGGACCTGCTCTCGGACGCCGAGCAGCACGCCTACCTGCCCCTCATCTCGCGCGGCGACCAGGAGGCGCTCGAAGCCACGGACGTGATCTGGTACCTGCGGGGCAAGGCGACCTTCCTCTTCGAGGTCGAGTGGACCGCCATGCTGGCCGAGCCGCTGCTGCGGCGCGGCGCGCGCATCCCGACCGACGAGCACGTGGTGCGCTTCCTGGTCATCGCGCCGGAGCGGACCGAGCTGGTGCGCTACAAGCTGGAGCGCTCGCCGTTGCTCCGCCGCACCCTCGAGGCCGGCAACTGGCACATCATCAAGGCCCATCACCTGCGGGCGGCCATGGCCCGCGAGGGTGCCGACCTGGACCGCTTGGGCCCCTACCTGGGCCTCGACCCCGAGATCGAGACCGAGGGCGAGCAGCTCTCGCTCTTCCAGGGCTGAGCCGCACGAGGCGGGGAGACAGCGCGGTCGGCTGAGCTCCGCCAGGCACGCATCGCGTACAATCGGGCTCGCTCAGGCACGCGATTCGCACGGTCGGCGACGCTCGAACGCGATTCTCGTGCGGAGGACCAAGCACGCACCGGGAGCCATCATGGCCCTCAAGCCCGCCCCGACCGGCCTCCCCCGCACCCGCCAGGCGCAGCTCTACCGGCAGGCATCCAGGATCCTGCCCGGCGGCACGGACTCCAACTTCAGGGCCTGGGGCGAGGACACCATCTACGTCGATCGGGGCAAGGGCGGTCGCGTGTGGGACGCCGACGGCAACGAGTTCGTCGACCTTCGACTTGGCTACGGCCCGGTCATCCTCGGCCATGGCGACCCGCGCGTGGACGACTACGTCAACGAGCGGATGCGCCTGGGGGTCAGCTTCAGCCTGACCAGCGAGGATGAGGTCCGGGCGGCGGAGCTGATCACGGAGCTGACCTTCTGCGACATGGCCCGCCTCACGGTGTCGGGCACCGAGGCGACCATGCACGCGCTGCGCGTGGCGCGCGGGTTCACCGGCCGCGACAAGGTGGTGAAGTTCGAGGGCCAGTACCACGGCGTGCATGACTACGCCCTCATCAGCGTGCTCCCCAACGACGTGACGACCCTGGGCGACCGCGAGAACCCGGTCCGCCTGGCGTGGGGCCGCGGCATCCCGCGAGCCGTCGCCGATACGGTCATCCCGGTGCCCTACAACGACCTGGTCACGCTGCGCCGCGTCTTCGAGCGGGAGGGAGACGAGATCGCGGCCGTGCTCATCGAGCCCGTGCTGGGCAACGCCCAGGGCATCCTGCCGCGCGAAGGGTTCCTGGCCGGCGTGCGCGAGCTGACCCGTGAGTTCGGGGCGGTGCTGATCTTCGACGAGGTGAAGACCGGCTTCCGTTTCGCGCGCGGCGGCGCCGCCGAGCATTTCGGGGTGACGCCCGACCTGGCGACCTACGCCAAGGCCATGGGCAACGGCTACCCGGTGGCCGCCTTCGGCGGGCGGCGCGAGGTGATGAGCGTGCTGCCGGGCCAGGTGAGCCACGGTGGCACGTACGCCGGCAACCGCGTGGCGGCCGCAGCGGCGGTGCGCGTGCTCTCCATCCTCAAGGAGACCGAGGCGCTGGCGACGGTGGCCGACAACGGGCGGCGCATGCAGGCCGGCATCCGCCAGGTCATCGAGCGGCGCGGCCTGCCCTTCGTCTTCACCGGCCACCCCGCGATGTTCGGCATCATGTTCAGCGAGCGGCTGCCCGACGACTACCGTGGCTGGGCCGACACGGACCACGAGCTGTACGACGCGGTCGCCGCGCAGATGATCCAGCGCGGCGCGATGCCCGAGCCCGACTCGCGCGAGCCGTGGTTCGTCTGCGAGGCGCATCGCGAGGACGACCTGGTCGATCGGGCGGTGAGCATCTTCGAGGCCGCCCTCGAGGCCGCACTCGAGGAGCGCGCCGGCGCGGGGACCTCCGCACGGAGCGGACCGTTCTGATCCTGGCGACCCGCTCGGGGACCCCGCCGGCGCGCTAGGCTAGCGCGCCATGGACTTCCGCCAGCTCGACCTCGGCCCGCTGCTCACGCACGGCCTGGCGATCCTGGTCATCGTCGTCGTCGCCCTCGTCGTGATGCGTATCGGGCGCTCGCTCATCCGCCGCAGCGTGGGGGCCCTCACCACGCGCGCCGAGACCGAGTCGCAGGCGCGCCAGCGCGAGGAGGTGCGGCGCCGCATGACCACCGTGGAGACCACCGCCACCTCGGTGCTCCTGGCGGGCGTGATCGTGGTGGCGGCCCTGATGATCCTGGGCCAGCTCGGCGTCGACGTGGGGCCGGCCATCGCCGGCCTGGGCATCGTCGGCCTGGCCCTGGGCTTCGGGGCCCAGCAGATCGTGCGCGACTACTTCAGCGGGCTGCTCATCCTGGTGGAGAACCAGTACGGCGTTGGCGACGTGATCAGCGTGGCCGGCGTGGCCGGTACCGTGGAGGGCTTCACGTTGCGTCGCACCGTGCTGCGGGACGCGGACGGCATCGTCCTCAACGTGCCCAACGGCGAGATCAAGGTGGCCGCCAACCGGACGCGCGTCTGGCGTCGCATCAACGAGGACGTGCACATCGCCCCCGGCCAGGACGTGGAACGGGCGATCGCGGCGCTCGACCAGGCCTGCGCGGCGCTGGCGGCCGATCCCGACTGGGCGCCGCGACTCCTCGAGGCGCCGCGCGTCGACCGCGTCGAGCGGATCGACCAGACCGGCGTGACGCTGAAGATCCTGGGCACGGTGCCGGCGGCGGACCTGGTGGCCGTCTCCGGAGAGCTCCGGCGGCGCGAGGCGGCGGCGCTGCTGGCGGCCGGCATCGACACGGGCCTGCCAGGGCCGGGCGACCTCGGCGGGCCCGCCCCGCATGCGTAGAATGGGTCGCCAGGAGCTGAGGAGGTAGGCCAGTGACCGTCGAGCCGTCGGCGCCCCAGCCGGAGATCGAGAACCTCCTCGCCGAGCGACGCACCTTCCCGCCCTCGCCGGACTTCCAGGCCCAGGCGAACGCGCAGCCCGACCTCTACGCCGACGCCGAGCGCGACCCGGAGGCCTTCTGGGCACGCATCGCCCGCGAGCGCATCAGCTGGAGCCGGCCGTTCGAACAGACCCTCGAGTGGGAGCTGCCCTTCGCCCGCTGGTTCGTCGGGGGCGAGCTCAACGTGGCCTACAACTGCGTCGACCGGCACATCGAGGCCGGCCTCGGCGACAAGGTCGCCTACCACTGGATCGGCGAGCCGGGCGACACGCGCACGGTCACCTACGCCGACCTCCACCGCGAGGTCCAGCAGGCCGCCAACGCCCTGCGCGAGCTGGGGATCGAGACCGGTGACCGGGTCGCGATCTACATGCCCATGATCCCCGAGCTGCCCGTTGCCATGCTCGCCTGCGCTCGCCTCGGGGCACCGCACACGGTCGTTTTCGGTGGCTTCAGCGCGGAGGCGCTCGCCGGCCGCATCAACGACGCGCAGGCCAAGCTGGTCATCACCGCCGACGGCGGCTGGCGGCGCGGCCGGCCATCGGAGCTCAAGCCCGCCGTGGACACGGCGCTGCTGGAGACGCCCACCATCGAGCACGTGCTCGTGGTGCGGCGGCTCGCCGAGCAGGCGACCGCGCTGCACATGGAGCCCGGCCGCGACGTGTGGTGGCACGAGATGGTGGCGCGCCAGCCCGCCGACTGCCCGCCGGTGCCGGTGGACAGCGAGCACATGCTCTACCTGCTCTACACCTCGGGCACCACGGCCAAGCCCAAGGGGATCGTGCACACCAGCGGCGGCTACCTGGTGGGCACCAGCTACACCCACCAGATGATCTTCGACCTGAAGCCCGACGACGTGTACTGGTGCGCCGCCGACATCGGCTGGGTCACGGGCCACAGCTACATCGTCTACGGGCCGCTGGCCAACGCCGCGACCGGCGTGCTCTACGAGGGCGCCCCGGACACGCCGGGCTGGGATCGCTGGTGGCAGATCGTGGAGGACTACAAGGTCACGATCCTCTACTGCGCGCCCACGGCGATCCGGGCCTTCATGAAGCAGGGCTCCGACTGGCCCGCGCGCCACGACCTCTCGAGCCTTCGCGTGCTCGGATCGGTGGGCGAGCCGATCAACCCCGAGGCGTGGCTGTGGTACCAGCGTCACATCGGCGGGGGGCAGGCGCCGATCGTCGACACCTGGTGGCAGACCGAGACGGGCATGATCCTCATCACGCCGCTGCCCGGGGTGACCACCACCAAGCCCGGCAGCGCGACCTTCCCGTTCCCCTCGATCGAGGCCGACGTGGTGGATGGCGAGGGCAAGCCGGTGCCCCTCGGCGGCGGCGGCTACCTCGTGCTGAAGCGACCCTGGCCGGCCATGCT
>DATHCS010000029.1:0-6968 GCA_035319405.1 Candidatus Dormiibacterota bacterium
GAGGCGCGATTCGCGGCCCACGCGCGGCGCGGCGAGGTCCTGGTCTCGCGCGATGGGCTGGCCGTCGCCATCGCGCCGCATCCGCCCAGCTGGCCGCACGACGGCCACACCCATCGCGGCGCGGACGTGGCACTGGTGGCCGGCGATGGCCTCTCCGCCCTGTCGCTGCTCAACGACCTGCGCCGCGCGGCCGGCGCGACGCCTCGCGTCAGGCTGCCCGATCCACTGCCGGCGCCGCTGGCCGGACCCGTCGCGGACGCCTGGCGTGTCGCCGGGTTCGAGCCGCACACGGGCACCCTCCACCTGCTGGCGCGCGACCTGCCGCCCGACCAGCCGCTGCCGGTGGCCGTGCCCGAGGATGCCCTGACGTACCTGGAGGCGCCGCACCGGGTCGCCGAGGCGCCCGCCCTGTGACGCGATTCGTGGTCGACGCCAGCGCCGCGATCGAGCTGGCCAGCACGGAATCAGGCGATCGCGCCCGGGCACGTGCTGCTGGCGCCCACCCTGTTGCGCTCGCAGACGCTTTCGCTGTTGCACGAGGCCCTGCAGCGCGGCGAGCTCCCCGCCGCCGTGGCGCGAGAGCGCCTCGCCCGCATCGGGCGCATGCCCATCCGGCTCCTCGGCGATGCCGTGCTGCGGCGCGCGCCTGGGAGCTCGCGGATCGCCTGGGCTGGGCATCGACGTACGACGCCGAGTACCTCGCCCTCACCCAGCTGCAGGCGGACGCGTTCGTGACCATGGACGCGGAGCTGGCGCGACAGGCCGCAGCGGTCGTCAAGACCGCCCCGATCGAGGCCCTGCGCTGACCGGCATGGCCTCGGGCTCACAGGCGCCGCTCGAGACCACGGAAACTGAGCTGTGGCTGGCTCGACCCGCAACGCTCAGGCCATCGTCGATCTCCGTCGCGGACGTCGCCGCGACCGCATCAGTGTCGCAATCGTGAAGCCGACGAGCGGGATGACGCCCGCTCGAGGTGTGCCGCGGAGCAGGGCGACCAGCTGGAGTTGGCTCCCGCCTTCGAAGAGCACACGACGATTATCGTAAGTGCGCCGAGGAACGGCGCGATCGATGCCAGCGTCTCCGGTTTCAACAGGCCGAGGGCTGGGCCCAGCACAATGCCGGTGCCGACGATCGCATCCGGGATACCGAGCCGGGAGGACAGGTAGACCCGATCGCCTCGAGGGCAAGGATGGCCGCCAGGCTGACGAGGAACTGATCGACGCTACTCGCAAAGCCGGTGACTCGAATCGACGAGGCCTGACGAGGGCCGACACCTCCGCTGCCTCAGCAAACGATGCGCTATCACAACATCGGAGATGTTGACCCATGCCGCTACCATCACGGAGGTTGTCAGTTGGCGGACGACACGGGGAGTCGAATGAAACGTGGCGTTCTG
Source organism: Candidatus Dormiibacterota bacterium (assembly GCA_035319405.1). Lineage (GTDB taxonomy): Bacteria > Chloroflexota > Limnocylindria > Limnocylindrales > CSP1-4 > DASPUH01. The sequence goes on from DATHCS010000029.1 coordinate 1,397, forward strand.
AGCGGGAAGGCAGGTGCCGTCCTCGGGCTCCTCTTGATAAGCATCTTCGGCTTGGTGCCCGTCGCCCTCGCAGACGATTGTTACGGCGACACTTACAGGTGCAACGTGGAAGCGCAACGGAGTCCCGTCGTCAGTTGGCCTCGCGGCGTCAGCTCGTCATTTCCGACTGTCGGTGGAACCGTTACGAACGACATCGTCAACAGTGTCTCTGTTCTCGCTGATCCTTCCAATGGCACGGAATCCGGATGGTACTTGGGCGCAGGCCGCAATCGGTTCAATCCCTTCGCGGTCCACGTTTTCAATGGGCTGTACTACGAGCACGATGCAGCATCACCTGCAGGGAACTTCACGTTTCAGTACCTGACGAGGTACGACGCGTTAGGCCCCGACTGGGAGATTGAGGCAATCAACAACGGCACCGTATGGATGGATTACACCTACTACAATCCATCGTTCGTTACAGGCTACGCGGTAACCAACGTGGAGCGCCACGCTTCGACCGACGTTTTCAGTGGGACCCCAACCTTCACGAGCCTCCAAGCCCTGTCATCGAATACCTGGAGCTTCTGGCCGGCGGCGGCATGCTATGTCCATGACGATACCCTGTACCAAGATAACTTCTTCACCAACCCGACGAAGGTGACCGTAACGCAAGGAGTCAATTGCTAACCTCCAAGCACTTGCTAACCGCAGTGGCTATTGTGGTTGCCGGGCTGGTGGTCGTGGTAGTTCTGACTGCGGGTGGGTACCGCTCCTTGTTTGCCGATGGTGGCGTGTCGCGCACGCCGATGGCCCCGAGCATGCGCGCCGCTTCGCTTCCGCCCCAGGGAGTTGCTCCGATACTCCCGAATGGTCCCGCGCCGCTTCTGCCGCGGGGACCTGATCCGAGGTCTGGCCAACCCTTTTCCACGGCGGCGCAGGCCAGTGCCGCCGGAGGCGGATTCTACGTTCCTGATTGCCCCGGCCACACTGACTACTTCCTGCAGCCCGATGGCGCTGTGGTCACATTCTTCCAGGGCTCCGACCTTCAACTTTGGGTCTATCCGCCAGGAGGAGCGTTTGTCTCGGGGCCAATCTCCGGCAACTCGCTCGTTACCCCGCAGAACCTCATCGTCCAAGGACAACAAGGTTATGGATATGAAGCGACTCCGCAGATCGTTCGGCTCACGCCAACAGAGCTTGAGGGCGTGCTCGAACACAGCTATCTAACCTGGCGTAATCATGGCAGTTCGCTTCAGTTTGAGAGCGCAGCGGACCTTTCTCTGTCGCAACTCCAACATATCGCAAGCAGTTGCACCTGACATCGACGTGTAGATGAGCGCCCCTGCGGGAGACCTCGGCCGTCGCCACCCAGCGACGGAGCGAGCCAGACGCAAGGGCCACCTGTGGACGTTGAATTCGGAGTCGGCGGACCAGATAGAACATCAGGTCGCTGTGGTTCCAGAGGGAATCGTGCGTCCCGCGGCTCCACTTCCGGTCCCCCCGTGTGATCTCGTTTCCGGGAAGTTCTCAGGATCGATCACATTCGCCGCCGCGCCGGCGAGACCCTGCTCGAGGAGCACCCGGCCGACCCTGGATGGCGGCGCCTCCCGGCCGCGAGCACGTATCGCTGGCGCCGAGTTGTGCGAGTACGAGGCGGCGCATTACGAGGGGATCCCTGGCTGCGCGCCCCGGCTGCTCGGAGTCGCCGACCTGGCTCGCCGGGCCGGGAGGTTCGTACCCGTCGCCCCGATCGAGGCCCTGCGCTGACCGGCATGGCTGCCGCCCCGCTGACGCCGCTCGAGATCGTGCCGCTGACGCCGGAGACGTGGCCGGCGCTGGCGGCCCTGTTCGAGGAGGGCGGCGACCCGAAGTGGTGCTGGTACCAGTGGCAAGTTGGTGGCGGGCTGCGAGTCAGTCGCTCCCGCGCCACCGTCGCGCGTCGCGAACGGCGGTCGACAGATTCACTGCGCCGACGATGGCTGTCGCCGCGCCGATGAGAGGCCAGAAGAGCGGCACCATGGGGCCCTTGGACTGCGGCCCGACCGACTCGGTACGCTGAAAAGTGTGACCGGAGGACCCAGAGGGGAGCCGTGGTCGGAACAGGCACGACTGTCACGTTCAAAGCGCGCCCTGACGAGGCCGTGCGGGCTTCACGCCTTGCCAATCGCGGCCTCTATCGCCTCATGGCGATCACTCCCATCATCCTGTTCGTGACCGGTCTGCTGGTCCTTGCGCTGCTGGGTTGGGACGAGGCATCGATCCTGGTCATTTCTGTTTGGGCCGGCGCATTGTTGCTCCTCGTGCTCGACCTATCCATACCCAGCATCTCGTCGCGACAGGTCGCTCGGCGGTATCCGGAACGATTCGCGATCGAGACGGTGCTCGCCTTCGATGACACGGGCATGCACGCCCATGCCGGGGCGACGCAGGTGGACCGGGGATGGGAGGCGATGACCGACTACATCGAGAATGACGAGTTCATCCTCGTCCGCCAGGGCCGGCTCGCAGTCGCCGTCGTGCCGAAGCGAGCATTCGAGAGCACGGCAGATCTCGAGGAGTTCAGGTCCCTCCTGCGATCGCACCTTCGGTCCTGAGCGCCAGGATTCGTCCGCCGCAAACCGTATCCTTGCCCAATGGTGATCCGCCCTCTCGACCCCAAGACGTGGCCCCTGCTCGCCGCGCTGTTCGAGGAGGGCGGCGACCCGAAGTGGTGCTGGTGCGCCTTCTGGCGCGTGCGGGGGCTCGACTGGAACAACTCGACGCCCGATGGCAACCGCGCCCTGCTGCGCAGGCTGGCCGAGCGGCCCCGCCAGCCGCCCGGCCTCGTCGCCCTGCGGGACGGGCGGGCGGTGGGCTGGGTGAGCCTTGGTCCCCGCGAGGACTACGAGCGCCTCGAGCATTCGCGGGCCCTGGCCCGGATCGACGACCGGCCGGCCTGGTCGATCGTCTGCTTCGTGGTCTCCCGCCGGGAGCGCGGACAGGGCATCGCGCGGCGGCTCCTCGAGGCGGCCATGGACCACGCCCGCGAGCATGGCGCGACGCTCCTCGAGGCCTACCCCGTGGACCCGGGCGAGCGAGGTCGCATCCCGGCCGCCAGCGCATACCAGGGGACGCGCTCGATGTTCGAGCGCGCCGGCTTCGCCGTCGCCGCCACGCGGCAGGCGCCGGGCGCACCGCGCCCTCGGTCGATCGTGCGACGCGAGGTGGACTGGTAAGGTTGGGGTGATGCCGCAAGCGCCCCTCCCCAAAGCCCTCCGCGACGAGGTGGAGCGGCTGGGCAAGGCCGACATCATGGTCGGCATCCCGAGCTTCCGGAACGCCGCCACGATCGGCCATGTGGCGCGCGCCGCGCAGGCCGGCCTCGTGCAGTACTTCCCCGACCTGCGTCCCGTGCTCGTCAACGCCGACGCCGGCTCGCCCGACGGCACGCAACGGGTGGTGGTCGAGACCGAGCCGCCCGACTACGTCGAGCGCATCCTCCTGGTCCGGCCGCGCAACCGGCTGCAGCGCATCAGCCTGACCTATCCCCAGGTGGAGGGGACCGGCGGCAAGGGCGCCGCGCTGCTGACCATCTTCCGCATCGCCCACGCCCTCGACGTGGACGCGCTGGTGGTCGTCGACTCGGACCTGCGTTCGATCGTGCCGGAGTGGATCGAGCTGCTCTCGGGGCCCATCCTGAAGGGCGGCTTCGACTACGTGGCGCCGCTCTACACGCGCTACAAGTGGGACGGCACGATCACCAACACCGTCACGTACCCCCTCACCCGGGCGCTCTACGGACTTCGCATCCGCCAGCCGATCGGTGGCGACTTCGGGGTCAGCGGCGACCTCATCGCGCACTACCTGGCGCAGGACGACTGGACGCCCGACGTGAGCCGCTTCGGCATCGACATCTGGATGACCACGACGGCGATCGCCGGCGGCTTCGCCGTTGCCCAGACGCGCCTCGGCGCCAAGGTGCACGACCCGAAGGATCCCGGTGCAGACCTGGGGCCCATGTTCAGCCAGGTCGTGGCGACCCTGCTGCGCCTCACCGAGCGCCACGCGGAGCGCTGGCTGGACGTGACCGGCTCCCATGCCGTGCCGGCCTACGGCTTCGAGCGGCTGGGGGACCCGCCGCCGCTCGACGTCAACGTGGGCCGCCTGCTGGAGGAGTTCGGGCGTGGCCTGGACAGCGTGGGCGACGCCTGGCGGACCATGCTCGCGCCCGACACGGCGGAGGTGGTCGAGCGACTCGCCGCGGACGCCGCCGAGGCGGCCGCGAGGCTGGCCTCGGGCGAGACGAACGGCCACGGCCCGCTGGCTGCGGCGCCGGGGGCTTCGGGCGGAGGCCACGTGCCGGCCCTGGCCTTCTCCGTGCCCGACGAGACCTGGGCCCGCGTGGTCTACGACACCGTCGTCGCCTACCACGCTCGCGTGCTGCCGCTGCCACGCCTGGTGGCGGCGCTTGTGCCCCTCTACTTCGGGCGCGTGGCCTCGCTGGTGATCGAGACTCGCGAGCTGACCACGGACGAGGCGGAGGCCTTCGTGGAGCGACAGGCGCGCGCCTTCGAGCTGGCCAAGCCGTATCTCGTCGAGCGCTGGCGGCGTGTCGACGCCGCGTCCGGCGGCGGCGCCGTGCCCACCGCCGCGCCTCCCGCTCGCCGGACGGCCACGGCACGACAGCGGACCGCCACGCCGCGGCGTGCCCCCGCCGCGACCCGCCGCCGAGCGGCTGATCGATGAGCCCCCGCGCCAACGCCCCTGCCCGCATCCTGCTGCCGCTGGCCAACCCGCGCACCGCGGCCGACCTGGTGCGCATCGGCGCGGCACTGCTCGAGCACGGCGGCAACCTCACGGCGCTCTCCATCGTGGAGGTGCCCGAGGGCATGCCCCTCTCGGAGGGCGCGACTCGGGCACGGCAGGCGAGGCGCCTGCTGCAGCGGGTGCTCGAATTCACCCCCGAGGGGATCGAGCTGCGCACGATGGTGCGCATCGGCCGCCGCGCCGCGGAGGGCATCGTGGAGACCGCGGCCGAGGAGGAGTTCGACCTCATCATCTTCGGCTGGGGTGGCCGGGCGGCCGGCTCGGCCGTCTTCAGCCCGACGATCGACGAGGTCGTGCGCGACGCTCCCTGCGACATCGCGGTGGTCAAGCAGCGCGGCATCGGCGAGGTGCGGCGCGTGCTGGTCCCCGTGCGCGGCGGACCGCACGCCGAGCTGGCCCTTCGCTACGCGACCGCCCTGGGGCGCACCTTCGCCGCCGACGTGGCCGTGCTGCACGTGGTGCCGCCCGACCTCGATGCCATGGTGCGCGCGCAGACGGAGCGCGCCCTGTCCTCCTTCGTCCGTCAGCACGCCCGCGGCGCCCAGCCCCTGCTCGTCGAAGGCAGCAGCGTCGCACCCGCCATCCTGCGCGAGGCCGAAGCGGCCGAGCTGGTGGTCATGGGCGCCACCGTGCACGTCGAGAGCGCCCCGGGCGGCTCCGCGGACGGCGGGCTCTTCGGCGCTCTGCCCGAGCAGACCGCGCAGCACGCCCGCCCGACGGTCATCGTGGTGAAGACCAAGGAGCCGCTCAGCCGCGCCGTCTTCGAGCGTCGGGCGGCACAGGC
>DATHCS010000030.1:0-2261 GCA_035319405.1 Candidatus Dormiibacterota bacterium
GGACGCCAGCGCGTCGTCCACCAGGGCGCCCACGATGAGCGCGAACGACGACGCGCCGGGGTCCGGCGAGCCACGGCTGCGCTCGCCGAAGCGCGCGGAGCGACCAACCGCCGCCGCCATGCCGGCGGTGGCCGCAGCCCCCGCTTCGGCCGCCGCGCGTGCCGCCTGGAGGCCCGCCGCCAGCGGCTCCCCCGCCGCGGCGGCCGCGGCCAGCGCGGCCCCGACCGGCAGCAGCGCGTCGAGGATCGTCTTGTCGCCCGCCTGTGCGTGCCCGAGCGCGCTGACGGCGTCGGCCGCCGCGGCTGCACACCGGCGCAGCAGCTCCAGGGTCAGGCCCTCGTCCGACGTCGCGCCCGTGGATCGCTCGGCCAGGACGCCCGCCACGGCCAGCAGCCCCCGGCCATAGATCGGGCCGATGGCCCCACCTGCGCCGGCCATGCCCGTCGCCGCCGCGCGCACCAGGCCGGCGGGGTCGTCGCCGGGATGGGCCCCCAGCTGGCGCTTCACGCCGCGGGCGCCGATGGCCATCGTCACGCCGTGGTCGCCATCACCGGTCTCGGCGTCGAGGGCGCACAGCGGCTCACGAGCGGCCTCGACGGCTTCTGCGGCGGCCACGATGGCGTGGCGGAGCGACGCCGCCATCAGGGCAGGCGTGCCGTCCGTGCCGGTGCGTCGAGCAGCACCCGCAGCTCGTCGTCGAGGCGCAGCACGCTGAAGGACGCACCGGCCATCTCCAGCGAGGTGACGTACTCGCCGACGAAGCTGCGGCTCACGGTCCAGCCTGCGGCTTCCAGGCCCCGCCGCGCCGCGCGGTAGAGCACGTACAGGTCCATGTACGGCGTGGCGCCCAGGCCGTTGACCAACAGCGCCGCCTCACCGCCCTCGACGCCGTCCGCGCGCCAGTCGGCCAGGATCGCCTCGAGCATCTGCTCGGCCACCGCATCGGCCGGCTCGAGCGTGCCGCGCCGGATGCCCGGCTCCCCGTGCACGCCCATGCCGATCTCCAGCTCATCCGGCCCGATCTCGAAGGTCGGTCGCCCGGAGCCGGGCACCTCGCAGGCGGAGAGCGCCACGCCGAGGCTGCGGCAGGCATCGTTGGCACGACCGGCGAGGGCCGCCACGCCGGCCAGGTCGTCGCCGCGCTCGGCGGCCGCCCCGGCCACCTTGAAGACGAACAGGTCGCCGGCGATGCCTCGCCGCGCCGCGCGATCCTGCGGCGGTGCCGAGGCGACGTCGTCGCTGACCCGCAGCGTCGCCGTGGCGATGCCCTCGCCGGCCGCCAGCTCGGCGGCGAGGTCGAAGTTCAGCACGTCGCCCGCGTAGTTGCCGTAGCAGAGGAGGACGCCGCGGCCGGACGACGCGGCACGGATGGCGTCCAGGCAGACGTCGGGCGACGGCGCCGCGAAGACGTTGCCGCAGGCGGCCGCGTCGGCGAGCCCGGCACCCACGTAGCCCGCGAACGCCGGCTCGTGGCCGGACCCGCCGCCCACCACCAGGCCGACCTTGTCGTGCGCGGGCTCGCGGCGACCGATGACGCGTGGCGCCGCCAGTCGGACCACGTCGGCGTGGGCGGTGACGAAGCCGTCGAGCATCTCGTCGACGGCATCGAAGGGGTCGTTGAGGAGCTTCTTCAGCATGTTCCGCCTCGGCCCCGCTCAGCTGGCGGTCGTCGCGGCTGCGTCGGAGATGGCCGACGACCAGCCGTTGAGCGTCTGGCCGCCGTCGATGGCGATCACGGAGCCCGTCACGAACGTCTCGCGCGGGTCGCACAGGTGCTCCACCCAGCGCGCGATGTCGTCCGGCTCGCCGATGCGATGGAGCGGCGTGGCGTCGCGCAGGGCGCGGTAGGCGGTTTCCATGTCGGCCGCCCAGGAGAGGTGGATGGGCGTGTCGATGGGCCCGGGGGCGATGCAGTTGACGCGGATCTGGCGTGGCGCCAGCTCGGCGGCCCAGGAACGGGTGAGGTACTCGAGCGCGGCCTTGGTCAGGCCGTACACCGCCTGGCCGGGGATGGCCAGGCTGGCGGACGAGGAGGAGATGTTGACGACCGCGCCGCTGCCGGACGCGGTGAGCGACGGGAGCGCCGCCTGGACCAGCAGGAAAGGGCCCCGGATGTTCACCGCGAGGTGCTGGTCGAGCAGCTCCCGGCTCATCTCCGCCAGGGGCAGGTTCTTGATGATGGCCGCGTTGTTGACGACCACGTCGAGGCGGCCCCAGGTGGCCAGCACCTCGTCGACAAGCGCCTGCGGCACCGACGGGTC
>DATHCS010000031.1:0-4882 GCA_035319405.1 Candidatus Dormiibacterota bacterium
GATCCCGGCCGCGGCACCGGTCGAGCCTCCGGCCGAGCCGGCCCCGTCACCCCCCACCTCGGCAGCGGCTCCCGCCGAGCCCGGCGCCGCCGGTCAAGTGGCCTGGTCGAGCCCGCCACCGCAGGCATGGGGCCAGCCCGCCGCGCCCGCGGCCCCCACGACGCAGGCGCCGGCCACCCCGCCGTGGGCGACGCCCGCTGTGCCGGTCGCCACGGCCCCCGCAGCCAGCCCGTCCGGCTCCGGGGCGGTCGTCGTAGCGGGCGTGATCCTCGCCGTCGCGGGCGGCCTGTTGCTGCTCTTCGGCGGCGCGGTGGTGCTCGGTGGGGCGGCCATCTTCGGCCTCCGCGACGCGCTCCAGGCGAGCACCGACGAGGCACCCCAGGGCATCTTCGGCGCCGTCGGCGGCTTCGTCGTGGCGCTCGGCGCGATGGTCGCCCTCTACGGGATCGCCGACATCGTGGCCGCCGTGGGCGTCTTCATGCGCCGCGAGTGGGGCCGCTTCTTCGGCGCGGTGCTGCTGGGCATCGCGGCCGTCCTCACCTCGCTCGTCGCACTCGGCGCGCTTGGGAATATCGGCGAACGGGGGACCGCGGTCTTCTTCGTGATCACCGTGCTCTTCGCCATCGCCTACTGGTTCGGCCTGATCGTGCTCGCTCGCAACGGAGCCCCGTTCCGCCGCGCATAGATCAGGGGTATAGCCCGAACCTCGTGGGCCGTGCCGGCCTGGCCCTGCGGCCGGTCACGTGCCTCCGGACGAGGTGCGAAGCGACTAGGCCTTCGCGACCTCGGCCGTATCCGCAGCATCCGCGTCCTGCGGTCCGTCGCCGTCCGGTGCGCGGGTCTTCTCGCGGGCCTTGGCGATGCCGACCTCGACGCGAGCCTGCGCCTCAGTGATGCCGTGCTGGACCTGTGCACCGACCGCCTCGAGGTCGACGTCCTCGATGCTCTTCTGCATCCCCCGGAAGAGCTCCCGCACGTCCTGGTCCGTCTGGACGGCATAGGCGACGACACCGGCCACTCCGGCGGCGATCCCGACCAGGAGTCCGGCTACGAATCCACTGATGAACCGCATGGCGCTTCCTCCCCGGCATGGCGTCTCGGGGACACAGTCCGGCGTGGGTCGCCCGCGCCCCGGATGTCAGGCCAGCGTATCGCGATGCCATCGACAACAGCGCGGGCACAATGACACGGCTTTCGAGTGCGATCGGCCCCGCCGTCGCTAGAGCGGCAGCCCCGCTGGGCCGAGAGCCACGTGCCGGCCGTGCTTCGAGGGGTCGCAGGCGATGGGGATCGCGTCGCCGACGGCCCATCCCGTCGGCGTCTCGCTGCCCGCGTTGAAGGCGTCCTGCCACTGGTCCCCGTCCAGGCGGTAGCGGTAGGTCACCATCCACGACGTCCGTCCATCGCGCGAGCTCCTGGACCTCACGTTCGTCACGGTGCCGTCCGTCCGAGTTCCGTCGCGCAGGAGCCGATCGGCCTGGCGTGATCGAGCGGCCACGAGCGGGAAACCGACCGCCACGGGCGCCGCGAGGAGGATCGCGCCCGCCGCGAGGTTCAGCCGTTGCGGCAGGCCGAGTCCCGGTGACCGCCACAGCACGAGCGCCCGCGAGCCGAAGAACAGCACCCAGGGGATGTAGACGGCGACGAGGAAGACGACCTGCCGACCGTACCCGATGGGCCTGACCCGTGTGGCCTGCCTGACGACGGCATCCGCGCCTGTCGTCGATTCCACACCGGCGCGCGTCGCCGCCGCTGGTCGGTGCGGCATCGCTGCGTGCACGCGCCCGACGAGACGGCGCACGCGGGACGCCTGCTCAGGCCCGGCGCTCACGGCTTCGATTCTACGCGGCCGTCGCCAGGACCTGGGCGCCGGGGCGGGGCCTAGGCCGGTTTCCCCGCGCGGTCGCCGAAGACACCGGACCACGGATCGTAGTCAGGGTCGAGGGGCGCCTGGGGCGGGCGCAGCTCCGGCGGCACGCGCTCGAGGTTGACGCGGATCCGTGTCCAGGTCGTGTAGCGCCCGCGCATCGCGTCGACCAGCACGTCGTGCGGCTCGAGGTATGGCCAGACCTCCGGGTGGCGCTCTCTCCAGCGCCGCAGGCCTTCCATGGCCTCCGCCTGCTTGGCGGCCCGCCCGATCTCGATGAGCGGCTTGGCGCTCATGCGCCGCCGCGAGGGCTGCACGCGCGGCGGTTCGTCGAACGTCTTGGCGTAGTTGGGCGGCCACGGCGCGTCGCCGAACCCCTCGGCCTCGTGCCGCGCGGACAGCTCCAGCAGCGACTCGAGCGACCCGGCCGCGCCATCGATGCCCGCCCCCGGGTCACCCAGCTCCTCGAACCGCCGCGGCACCGTCGCGAGCGTGAAGTCGCCCAGCTCGGCCAGCGGCACCTCGTCCCACGCAAGGGGGGCGGAGACGCGCGCGTCGGGCGTCGGGCGCACGGAGTACGCCGACGCCACCGTGCGGTCCTTGGCGTTCTGGTTGTAATCGAGGAAGACGCCGTGGCGCTCCTCCTTCCACCACTTGCTGGTGGCCAGGGCCGGGGCGCGGCGCTCCACGTCACGCGCCAGGGCCAACGCCGCGCGGCGGACCTCGGGGAAGGTCCAGCGCCGCTCGATGCGCACGTTGATGTGGATGCCGCGCGAGCCCGAGGTCTTCGGCCAGCCCACCAGGCCGTGATCGGCCAGCGCCTCACGCGTGACGAGGGCCACCTGGCGCACGTGGTCCCAGGGCACACCGGGCACGGGGTCGAGATCCACTCGCAGCTCGTCGGGATGGCCGAGGTCGTCCGCCCTGACGGGATGCGGGTTGAGGTCGATGCAACCCAGGTTGACGACCCACAGGAGCTGCGCCGCGTCGCGCACGACGACCTCGTCGGCCGTCCGGCCCGAGGGGAACGACAGCTCGACCGTCTCGATCCACGGCGGGCGGGAGGTCGGCGCGCGCTTCTGGAAGAAGAACGCTCCGGCCGCACCGTCGACGAATCGCTTGAGGGCCATCGGCCGTCCGGCGACGCCGCACAGCGCGCCTTCCGCCACTGCCAGGTAGTAGCGCACCAGGTCGAGCTTGGTGTAGCCGGCCTCGGGGAAGTAGAGCTTGTCCGGGTTGCTGATGCCGACCTCGCGGCCGGCCACCTCGATCAGCTCGCGACGCGGCGCCATCGGTCCACCATACGACGAGCGCGAAATGGCGGGCTGGGGAACCGCCGCCGGGAAGCGCGCGTCAGGGAGGCGATGTCGGAGCACCTCGAGCACCGCCGCGCCCCGCTCCCAGCCGCCTGGTCGCACGTGCGGGCGGTGGTCGTCGCGGGCGCGATGCTGCTCGTCCTGGCCGCCTGCTCGGCGGACGGTGGTCGTCCGAGCGCCACGCCGCTCTTCCCCGACCAGCCCGGCCCCTCCTCGTCCGCCGTCGCGACGCCCCGTCCGAGCGCCACGGGGACGCTGTCGGCCAGCGAGGCGATCGCCCGCCAGCTGGAGCTCGACGGGCAGCGGGTCACGATCGACTCAGGGTACTGGAGCGACGGCAGCATCCAGCTGTTGAGCGACGTGATGATGGAGTCCTATCCGCCGCAGGTGCCGCGTGACCAGTCGCTCATCCTGCGCGGCAAGGTCCCTGCCACGATCCTGGCCCAGCTGGAGCACGCCGGACCGGGCCATGCCGACGTGACCTGGGGCCAGGTGACGGTGACGGGCGTCCTGCACGCGGGTGCGGCCCGGGTCCCGCCTATCCTCGAGCTGGAGACGATCGGGATCAGCTGAGGGTCAGAGCCGCTTGCGCAGGTAGGCCGCCACCCGAGGGTCGTAGCCCATCGACTCGTACAGCTGGAGCGCCTCGGGCCGATGGTGGCCGGCGGTGACCTCGATGAAGGCGCAGCCGGTCTCCCGCGCGACGCGCTCGGCCTCGCTCATCAGGGCATGGCCCAGCCCGCGCTCCCGCACGCCGGGATCCACGACGAGGGCGAGGACCCGCGCGATGCGGTCGCTGTGCTCGAAGCGAGGCAGGACGTGCACGGCCACGAAGCCCACCACCTCGCCGCCGATGCTCGCCACGCGCACGGCCGAGTATTCCGAGTCGAAGCGCTCCAGCCGCTCCACGATGTCCGAAGGACCGGCCGGGTAGCCCTCGTCGGTGAAGAGGGCGGCGATGGCCTCGGCGTCGGCGGACTGTGCCGTGCGGATCTCGATGGTCGACTCGGCCATAGCGGCGATGGTAGCCAAGTCAGCCGGCTCACGGTGAGCGCCCCTGCCGCGACACCTCCAGGACGAACGGGCCCCAGCGGGCGACCGGCTGACGGAGCCGTGCCAGGCCGAGCGGCCCGTCCGCGACCGCGGCGTCCCCGTCTGTGCCCTCCCCTGTCACCGACGCCGTGGCGGGCACGTAGATCGCGGTAACGGCCTCGCCATGGCGCGCCAGGAACGCCGAGAGCGGTCCTTCGCGCAACGGCTCGAGCAGCAGCAACGCGGTGCCGTCTGACAGGACGGCTCGGCGGGCCCGGGCGCCGAGCGCCTCGTCGTCGGCGACGGCCGCGAACCGCAGCGCGCCCAGGGCCTGTTCCGCCCGATCGAGGTCGACCGTGGCCAGGCCGATCGCCAGGGGCGGTGCTACGGCACGGCCCGCGGCGCCACCCGTCAGGGCGGCCAGCAGCTCGGGAGCGCCGTCGAGCCAGGCACGCCAGTCCGCCGGCACCGGCGCGTCGGGCGGCTCCGGGCCGCGGGTCGGCGGCCCACCGAAACCGGCTGCCATGCATCGAGCGTAGCAAGGTCCGAGGCGGACCGCCGCCCAGCGGTCGCCCAAGGAGGTACCCAACCATCATGCGTCTCAAGCTTTCGTTCGCCCTGTTCGCCCTTGCCGTGGTGCTGGCCGCCTGCGGCAGCTCGGGCTCTC